>WFOX01000141.1 GCA_015487905.1 Mariprofundales bacterium | reverse complement strand
GGATGGAAGCGGGATCCAGCTTGCTCGTGCCCCGGCCAAGGCCCGGCATCGTCATGAACATGGGCTGGATCTTGAAGCGGAACTCATGGGTTTCGGGAATGCCGCCGCCTGGGATGTTCATCGGCATGTTGCCGCCGCACTTCGCGCAGCAAAGGCCGATGTAGGCATGGGCATCGGTGGCCGCCACAAGCAGCCACGCAAAAACAAACGCAAGGATCCTGCGCATCGTGACTCCTCCTTTGGTTGCAAAGTCGTGGTTTCCCGCGCGCGATCACGCGCGCACCGCCCCCCGCGGGCACGCGAGGGGCCTTTCAAAGGTGGAAAGGAGGAGCTAGATGCGCGGAGGACGAAGAAGGGATGCGCGCGCGCGGGCAACAAGCTTGGGAAAATGTGCCTGCGGCGCCTTGGTGATGGGCGCCACACGCAGCATGGCGGGCGCCATCGGTGCGGTGGGCGCAAGCAGATGCGGCAACCCGTCCATGTCCATGTGGCAGCCGCAGCCGCACTCAATCTTGACGACACCGAGATCGTGCAGCGCGGCCTTGCCGTGAGGATGGCCGCCATGCATCGCGTCCATCGCTTGCGCGCGCTCACAGGCCGTTTGCCAGTCGCCCGCAAGCACGGGCACGGTCGGCAGCGAGCTTACGCCGACGATGGCCAGCATCACGACAAACGCGGTTGCGCGCTTGAGCATCGCCTCGCAGGCTCAGCGCCATGCGCAGGATCTGTCAAGCCCTCGTGTTCCTCCTTTGCAGTGCGCAGGTCGCGCTTGCCTGGAGCTGGCGCGACGCCGCAGGCAACGCGCATGCGCCCCAGTTTCCGCTGCTCGTCGTCGTCTGGAGCGCATGGTGCAAGCCCTGCGAGGCGGAGCTTGCGGCCGTCGCCAAGTGGCGCAAGGCGCATCCCGAGGCTCCGCTCTTGCTGCTTGCCGCCGATGCGCCCGAAGCAGCCAAGGCCGCGCTTGCGCGCACGCCGATGGCGGCTCCGCTTGGCTTTGCCGATGACGAGGCGCTGCGCGAACTCCGTGTGCAGGTCGTGCCCACCACCATTCTGCTGGATGCCAATGGCAACATCGTGCGGCGCGTGGAAGGCCGCGGCGATTGGTCGGCGCATGCATGGGAGGATGAGCTTGCCGCGCTTTCGCCGCCCGCGCCCAACCCCTAGGCTCGTGCGCAAAGGAGGTTACCATGCGCAAACTAGGCTGGATCTTGCTGCTCGTGCCTGGGCTTGTGCAGGCCGCTGAGCGCGCGCCTGCCGAGGTGGAGCGCACGATCCGGGCGCACATTCCCGATCTGCCGATCACGGCCGTCTATCGCACGCCCGTGCCGGGGCTGTATGAGGTCGTGGTCGGCAAAACCATCTACTATGCCGATGCGAGCGGCCGCTATTTGATCGCAGGTGGGCATTTGTTTGAAACGCGCACGCACAAGGACCTCACGCGCGCGCGGCTGGAAGAACTGCGCCGCGTGGACTTTGCGGCGCTGCCGCTTGAGCTTGCACTTGCAAGCGGCCCTGTGGATGCGAAGATGAAGCTTGCGATCTTCACCGATCCGGATTGCCCGTTTTGCCGCAATCTGGAAAGGATGCTTGCAGGCCTTTCCGGCATCCGCATCTATCGCTTCTTGTTCCCGCTAGAACAACTGCACCCGAACGCGCGCCGCCATGCCGAGGCGATCTGGTGCGCGAAGGATCGCGAGCGCGCGTTGCGTGCCGTGATGCTGCAAGACGAAGACCTCTCCCCTCCTCTGGATTGCCACGCGCCGATAGACAAGGTGCTCGCATTAGGAAGAAGACTCGGTGTGATGGGCACGCCTACATTGATCGCCGGCGATGGACGCATGCACATCGGCGGTTTTCGCTCCGAAGCGGAGCTGCGGCGCTGGCTGCAAGGCGGCTAAGGCTCGTCATCGCAAGCAGCAACGCGCACAAGCGGCAAGAGATCGCCGCGATCCTCGCGCGTAAGACCGGCATTTCGCTGGAAATCGCCCCCACACCTGCGCTGGAAGTGGCGGAAACCGGCGCCAGCTTCGCCGAGAACGCACGCATCAAGGCGCAGGCGTTCATGCAGGCCACGGGCCTGCCCGCGCTTGCCGATGATTCCGGCTTGGAGGTCATGGCGTTGGGCGGTGCGCCGGGCGTGCGCTCGGCGCGCTTTGCAGGTGAAGATGCCGATGACGCCGCCAACAACACCAAGCTGCTTGCCATGATGCAGGGGATTCAGGATCGCCGCGCGCGCTTTGTGTGCGTCGTCTGCCTTGCCTTTCCCGACGGCACATTGCTTTGGGGCGAAGGCACCGTAGAAGGTGAGATCACGCTCGCGCCGCGCGGCGCGCACGGCTTCGGCTACGATCCGCTCTTCTTCTCGCCTGAGCTCGGCAAGACCTTCGCCGAGGCCACACCCGAGGAAAAGGCGCGTGTGTCACACCGTGCGCGCGCGTTGCACACCCTCGCCCAACGCCTGCGCGCGCATCTTCGCACCGCATAAAAAAAACCGCGCCCAAAGGCACGGCAAAAGATGGCGGAGCGGACGGGACTCGAACCCGCGACCTCCGGCGTGACAGGCCGGCGTTCTAACCGACTGAACTACCGCTCCCTGGTGGGCGAAACAGGATTCGAACCTGTGACCTGCGGCTTGTAAGGCCGCCGCTCTACCACTGAGCTATTCGCCCAGCCGTAGTAAGCGAAGCCCCCGCCCGGTCACGCTCCGGGCGAGGGCCTCGCCCGAAGCGGGCGCTACTTTACCGCCTCTTTGAGTCCCTTTCCAGCCTTGAAGCGCGGCGCGCGTGAAGGCGGCACCTGAATCGTTTCGCCCGTGCGCGGATTGCGCGCCTTGCGCGCGGCCCGCTGCGCGACCGAAAACGTGCCGAAGCCCACGATGCTCACGCTTTCGCCGCGCGCGAGCGCTTCCGTGATGCCCGAAAACACGGCCTCCACGGCCGCCTGGGCGTGTTTCTTAGAAAGGCCCGTCGCATTGGCCACGTGTTCCACGAGACCAGCTTTGTTCATGCCTCTTCCTCCCTTGGTGTGAATCGCACCGCAATCAAAGCCGATGCGAAAAGGCTTGTCAAACCGCTGCGCGGCTTGCTGCGTCCTTCTGCTCCTCAGACGCGGGCATGCGCACAAGCGCTTGCGGCAAAACCTCGTCCATGTGCTTGACCGGACGGATCTCCAGCCCTGCGCGCACCTCAGGCTCAAACTCCTCAATCTCAGGCATATTCTCCTCCGGCACAAGCACGATTTTGAGCCCGCCGCGCTGCGCCGCGAGCAGCTTCTCCTTCAAGCCCCCCACAGGCAACACCTTGCCGTGCAAGGTGATCTCACCCGTCATGCACACCTCGCGGCGCACGGGGATCTTGGTAAGCGCCGAGGCGATGGCCGTGGCCATCGCGATGCCGGCGCTTGGGCCGTCCTTCGGGATCGCGCCCTCGGGCACATGCACATGCACATCAATCTTCTGATAAAAGTCGGGCGCAAGCCCGAGGTTTTCGGCACGCGCGCGCACATAGGTGAAGGCGGCCTGCGCCGATTCCTGCATCACATCGCCGACATGGCCCGTGATCGCAAGCCTGCCCTTGCCCGGCATCACGGCGGCCTCAATTTGC
>WFOX01000140.1 GCA_015487905.1 Mariprofundales bacterium | reverse complement strand
ATCTCTTGGATGCGGCCGAGCTGTATCCGATTCCGCCGCGCGCGGAAACCTATGGCGAGACCGAGCGCATCCTCGGGCGCTGGCTTAGAAAAAGCGGCAAGCGCGATCAGGTGCTCATCGCCACGAAGGTCTGCGGCCCGACCGATTGGTGTCCGCACATTCGCGAAGGCAAGGCCAGGCTCAATCGGAAGCAGATCATCGCGGCCTGCGAGGCGTCGCTCAAGCGCCTCGGGGTGGAGACGATTGATCTTTACCAAACCCATTGGCCCGAGCGGCGCACGAACTTCTTTGGCCGCCTTGGCTTTGAAGTGCCCCAAGAAGAAGAGGACACCACACCCCTAGAGGAAACGCTGGAGGCGCTCACACGGCTTGTGGAACAGGGCAAGGTGCGCGCGGTGGGGGTATCCAACGAAACGCCTTGGGGGGTCATGCGCCATCTTGCGCTGGCCGAAGCGCACGGTTTCGTGCGCATCGCCTCCATCCAGAATCCCTACAACCTGCTCAACCGCACCTTTGAGATCGGTCTTGCCGAGATCGCTTGGCGCGAGGAGGTTCCGCTGCTGGCCTACTCACCCCTTGCCTTTGGGGTGCTCACGGGCAAATACCTGGGCGGCGCGCGGCCCAAAGGCGCAAGGCTCACACTCTTTCCGCATTACACGCGCTACTCCTCGCCCGAAGCCCAGCAAGCCACCGAGGCCTATGTGCGGCTTGCGCGCGCAGCGGGACTTTCGCCTGCGCAGATGGCGATCGCCTATCTGCTCACGAAGCCCTTTGTCGCGAGCGTCATCCTTGGCGCGACGACACCTGCGCAGCTTGCCGAAAACCTTGGTGCGGCAAGGATCACGCTTTCTGAGGATGTGATCGCCGCAATAGAGGCGATCCATCGTGAGCATCCGAATCCGGCGCCATGAGAACGATGCGCTGGGTGTGGCTCCTTGCAGGCGCGCTGTTGCTGGCGGGCTGCGCGACCGAAGCGAACCACTACGATCCCTTGGAGCCTGTGAACCGCAAGGTGGATGCGTTCAACGACGCCCTGGATCGGGCGCTTTTAGATCCGCTCACACGCGGCTACCGCGCCATCACGCCCGATCCGCTGGAGGCGATGATCGGCAATGTCTTCGCCAATCTCGGCGAGATCCATACGGCACTTGGCGATTTTTTGCAAGGCAAGGGCAAGGACGGCTTCATTGATCTTGGGCGCTTCGTCGTCAACAGCACGCTTGGGATTTTCGGGCTTTTTGATGTCGCAAGCGCCATGGGCCTGCAAAAGCACGATGAGGACTGCGGCCAGGCGCTTGCGCGCTGGGGCTGGGAGCACAGCACCTACCTCGTGCTTCCCGTGCTCGGCCCCACGACCGCGCGCGATTCCATTGATTACGCCTGCAAGACCTTCACCGACCCGACCTTCTATGTATCCGTGATGGGGCTTATGCCCACGGGCCTTGCGCCCGTCGTTTGGACGCTCAAGCTCTTTGATGCGCGCACGAAGGCCGATCAAGCCATCAAGACGCGGCGCGAATCGGCATTGGACCCCTATGTCTTCACGCGCGAGGCCTGGCGGCAGCACCGCCGCTATCAGATCTACGACGGCCATCCGCCCGAGGAAACAAACGACGACTGGGCCGACGAAGACGAGTTTGACGACGAGGAATAAGGCGCGCGCCTTGCGCGCAGCTTGCGCATGCCGATGCTTGTGCCCATGAAATCGCGCACCCTGCGTGCTGCCGCGATCGTCGGCGGCTTCACGATGATCTCGCGCGTGCTTGGTTTTGTGCGTGATCTTCTGCTTGCGCATGCGCTCGGCGCAGGGGCTGTGGCCGACGCCTTCTTCGTCGCCTTCAAGCTCCCCAACTTCTTCCGGCGCATGCTCGCCGAAGGCACGCTCGCCTCGGCCGTGATCCCGGTGCTTGCAGACGCGCGCAAAGAGGGCGAGGAGGCCACCTGGCGCTACCTCAACCTCGTGCTCGTCGTGCTCATCTTCGTGCTTCTTGCGCTCACGCTCGCAGGCGAGCTCGGCATGAAGGCGCTGCTTGCGCTCTTTGCGCCGGGCTTTGTGCATGATCCTGCGCGCTGGAATACGGCGCTTGCGCTTGCGCACATCACCTTTCCCTATCTCTTCTTCATCACGCTGGCCGCCTTTTTCTGGGCCGTGCAAAACGCCTTTCAGCGCTTTGCGCTTGCCGCGGCCTCACCCGCCTTGCTCAATCTCGCGCTCATCTTCGCAGCAGTTGTGCTTGCGCCCGTGCTCGGCGATGCCGGGCGCGCGCTCGCCTGGGGCGTGATCGCAGGCGGCATCTTGCAGCTTGGCGCGCAAATCCCGGCGCTCGTGCGGCTCGGCTGGCGCGTTGCGCGCGGGCTTTTGCAGGAGCTTGCGCGGCTTCGCGAAACCTTGCGGCTCTTCTTCCCCGCCTTTGTGTCGGTCGCCGCCGTGCAGTTGCATGTGCTTGTCGGCACGATCCTCGCAAGCCTCTTGCCGCAAGGGGCGGTCTCGGCCCTTTACTACGCCGATCGGCTCGTGCAGTTGCCGCTTGCGCTGTTTGGCATCGCGATGGGCACGGCCCTTTTGCCTACGCTTTCCGAGCTTTACCGCGACGGCAACGACGAGGCCGCGCATGCCGAGCTTGCCCGTGGGATCACTGGGCTTAGCTGGATCACGCTGCCTGCCGCCCTTGGCCTCATCGTGCTTGCGGATCCCATCGTGCAGGTGCTCTTCGTGCACGGGCGCTTCACCGAGGCCGATGCCGCGCGCACGGCGGCGGCGCTCGTCGCCTACGCGCTCGGGCTCGTCGCGTTCTCATGGACGAAGGCGCTTGCCGCCGCCTGCTATGCGCGCAAGGACGCGAAGGCACCGATGCGCTATACGCTTTTCTCGCTCGCCATCAACCTTGCCGCCGCCGTTGCGCTCATGCGCCCCTTGGGGGCGGCGGGGCTGGCGCTTGCCACCTCCGCCGCGGGCTGGGCCAATGCGCTGTTGCTCTTCCGGCGCGCGCAAGGCAAGCAGGCGCTCCTCGCAGCGCCCCATGCCCGGCGCATCGCGCGCGCGCTGGCTGCGGCACTCGGCATGCTCGCGCTGCTGAAGCTCGCTTTGCATCTTTGGCCTGCGCCCGAAGGCTGGGCCATGCAGGCATTGCGATTGCTTGCGCTTGTGGCCACCGGTGCGGCAAGCTTTGCACTGCTTGCCCGCGTGATGGGCGAGCGGATTCGTTTTGCGAAGGAGCCGCGCGATGCCCGTTCTGCCGCCAAAACCTGAGCCGATTGCCCCGCCTTCCGGATTTCGCGTGGGCGCGGCCTCAGCAGGCGTGAAAGACCCCGCAGAGCGGGGCCGGCGCGACGATATTATGCTCCTTGTCGCCGATGTGCCCGTCGTGGCCGCAGGGGTCTTTACGCAAAACGAGGTGCGCGCGGCTTGTGTGGCGCAATCCGAAGCGATCCTGAAGCATGACCCCGCGGGCGTGCGCGCGCTTGTGGCCAACAGCGGCAATGCGAACTGCCTAAGCGGCAAGGAAGAAGAGGATTGGACGCGCAGGATGCGCGAAGCCGCCGCCCAGGCGCTTGGGCTTGGCCCCGAGCAGGTGCTGGCGGCCTCCACGGGCGTGATCGGCGAGCCGTTTCCGATCGCGCGCGTTGCCGCCGCGATCCCCGAGGCCGCAGCAAGCCTCGGCCACAGCCCCGCGCACTGGCAACGGGCGGCCGAAGCCATCCGCACAACCGACACCCACGCCAAATGGGCCTGCGAGGAACGGGAAAACTTCCGTATCATGGGCATCGCCAAGGGAAGCGGCATGATCCATCCGCGCATGGCGACGATGCTCGCCTTTGTCGCCACCGATCTCGCGCTTCCGCAGGCGATGCTTGCGCGCCTGTTGCGCCGCGCGGTGGCAGAAAGCTTTCATACGATCAGCGTGGATGGCGATACCTCCACGAACGATTGCGTGATCGCCTTTGCGCATGCGGCAAAGGCGCCGCCTTCGCGCAAGACCTTGCAGGCGTTTGCCCGCGCCTTGCAGGCCGTGTGCATGCGCCTTGCACGCCAGATCGTGCTGGATGGCGAGGGCGCAAGCCGCTGCATGGAGATCGCGATCACAGGCGCGCGCACGAAAAGGCAAGCGCGCAAGGTGGCCGAGGCGATCGCCACGAGCCCCTTGGTCAAGACCGCGCTTGCGGGTGCCGATCCGAACTGGGGCCGGATTCTTGCCGCGGCGGGCAAGGCGCAGGCGGGCATTGCGCGCGCGCGGCTTTCCTTGTGGATGGAGGATGTGCGCGTCGTGGAGGGTGGCGTGCGCGCAGCCGGCTACCGCGAGGAGCAAGGCGCCGAGATCTTCGCACGGCCCTTCTTCCGCGTGCGGCTGGATCTTGGGCTCGGGCGCGCCACAGCCAAGATGCTTACGACCGATCTCAGCTATGACTATGTGCGCATCAACGCGGAATACCGCACATGAACAAGGCGCTTTTGGACAAGCTTTTTGAAGGCTTTTCCATCCTGCGCTGGAACGACATGCCGCGCTCCATGCCGCTCGTGGAGCTGGACAAGCACGCGCACAAGATGATGTATGCGTGGCTGTTGGGCACGCTGTTGGAGGCGCAGGATGTGCGCATCCGCTGGCTGCGCATCGTGGAAGGCGGCGTGTTTGAGCTTTTCAAGCGGCTTGTCTGCTCCGACATCCAGGCGCCGATCTTTCGCGCGATTGAGCACAAGCTCGGCGAGGAGTTGCACGACTTCCACGCCTGGATTTACGAGCAACTGCGCAGCTTCTTCCCCGAAGCGCTGCGCCCGGCCATGCAACAATACCTGCTGGATGAAGAGGGGTTCTTTGCAGACTGTGAGAAGGAGCGGCTCGTGCTGGAGGCCGCGCATCGCTGGGCCTCGCTTTGGGAGCTTGAGAACCTCATCAAGCCCGTGCATCCGCGCGAGGAGGAAGTCGCGCGCATCCGCGAGGACTTGCGCGCGCACATCCGCACGCGCCTTGTTCGGCTTGGTCTCCCCGCCGAGGAGCTTCTGGACGCCGCAGGCGTCCATGCGGGGATTGCGCCCGTGATGGATCGGCTGGGGTTCTTGCGCACGCAGATCCGCTGGGCGCACACGCCGCGATTGCCGGCCACCTCCGTGCTCGGCCATTCCATGTTCGTGGCCACGACCCTCTTCTTCTTCGTGCATGCCTCCAACCGGCATCTCAGGCTTTCCGATTCCACCGCCGAGGCAAGGCTTGCGCATACCTTCTTCCGCGGGCTTTTTCACGACATCGGCGAGAGCCTCACCCGCGACATCATCCGGCCTGTGAAACGCGCGATTGAGCGCAAGATCCCCGTGATCGCCGAGATTGAGGCCGAGCTTTTGCACAAGCTCGTGCTGGAGCCGCTGGGCCGCGTGCATGCGCTTTTGGAGCAGCGGCTTACGCGCCTGATCACGGAGGAGTTCACGGAGCGCTTCGGCGATGCGATGGTGGATCTGGACGCCTTCGTGGAGGGGCTTGCCGCGGGACGCGAAGATCCCGTGGATGGCTGGCTTGTGAAGGCCGCCGATGATCTGGCGGCGTTTTTGGAGGCGCACAAGGCCATCACTTACGGCATGCAGGCGCCCGCGCTCGTGGAGGCCGCGGTGCTCGCGCGCACGCGCTATGCCGAGGCCGAGATGCGCGCGCGCGCGGAAAAGCTCGGCGTGCCGCTCGTTCGCATCTATGCGGACTTCGCTTGAGGTCGCGCTTGTGGTTGCGTTTCGCGCGGATGGGCGCGTGCTCGTGCTGCGCCGCCGCGAGGATCAGACGCATGCGGGCTGCTGGACATTGCCGGGCGGCAAGCGCGAGGCCGGGGAGACGCCGCTTGCCGCCGCCAGGCGCGAGCTTCGCGAGGAAACGGGCCTTGTCGGCACGCGCTGGCGCTTTCTCGGCACGACGGT
>WFOX01000139.1 GCA_015487905.1 Mariprofundales bacterium | reverse complement strand
CGGCGGCGGAGGCGCAGTCCTTGGCCTTTTTCACAAGCGGGTCCTCATCTTGCGTGATGCGGTCGCAGGCGGCCTCAATGGCCGTATTCACAAGCTCCAAGGCCATCGTGAGCACCACGAAGGCGATGAGGAGCGCGCCCTGCCACCACGATCGCGCAAGCCAAAAGGCCGCGGGCACGGCGGCAACGAGCACGGCGATCTCCATGCGAAAGGCGACTTCATCCCGCGCGGCCTGCGCGATGCCTTGCATGGAAATCCGTGCGGCGCGCACGAGATGCCGCCAGGCCTGAACGAGCGCTTGCATGCAGGCAAGGCTTGGGCGGAAAAAGGGGGCGTCAATCCTCGGCTTGCTTGGCGGCGATCGCCTTGCGGATGGTCTCCGCCACGCTCCAAGGATCCAAGGGTTTGGCGAGGAAGCCGTCAAAGCCCTCGGCCAAAAAGCGCTCGCGATCCTTTTCAAAGGCGCTTGCGCTCACGCACAGAATCGGCACCTTATCGCCTTTCGGCAGCGCGCGGATGCGCTTCATCGCTTCAATGCCGTTCATGCGCGGCATGCGCACATCCATGAGCACGGCATCGGGCTGCTCGCGCGCGAACACCTCTATGGCTTCCAGGCCGTCCTTGGCCGTGGCGACCGCAAAGCCCTCGGTTTGCAGCACTTCCAAAAGCAGCTCCAGATTGAACGGTTCGTCATCCACGACCAGCACTTTCATGGCCCTCCTCCTCGCCTTCCACGAGCACGCGATCGGGCACGCGTGCGGCCGCGTCAATTGCGGCGTGGAGTCGCGCAAAGGCCTCATCGGGCGTCCATTGCTTGTCAAGCACGACGATGCCGAAGCTTGCCGTGAAGTGTCCATGCGCGCCTTCGGGCAAGCTCCAGCGCGCCCGCGCGATGCGCAGGCGCAGCTTCTCAGCCACCGTGCGCGCGCCTTCTTCCCTCACATGCGGCAGCAGCACGACAAAGCGCGCGAACGAAAGCCGCGCGATCTCATCCGAGGCGCGCAAATGCCCGCGCACAAGCTCGCACATCTCGCGCAGCGCCACCGTCGCCCAGCGCCGCCCGTGCCGCTCGGCATAGGCCTCAAGCCCATTGACCTCCCAGCCCACGAGCGCCACGGCATAGCCGTGCCTGCGCGTAAGCCGCGCCTCCTGAGCCAGTCTAAGGCGTAGGTAGCGCACATTGCGCACCATAAGCGCCGAATCCATGAGCCGCGCGCGCACGGGATAGACGAGCTCCATGCGCCTTAGGTGATTCACAAGCTCAAAGGCGCCGGCGCCTTTCGTGATCACATGCTCGGCCGCCGCGCCAAGCCTTGCGAGATCGCCCGCCCCGAGCGCGCGGCCTGTGTGCACGATCACGGGGATTTCGGCCGTGATCGGATCGGCGGCAAGCTTCTCCAAAAGATCAAAGCCCGAAAGATCGGGAAGCATGAGGTCCAGCACGATCACGGCCGGCTCGGCCTCGCGCGCAAGCCTAAGCCCCTCTTCGGCCGTGGCCGCCTCCAATGTGCGCCAGCCTGCGGCGTGCAGGGTTTCGGTGAGCAGGCGGCGCGTTTCGGCATCGTCATCCACGAGCAACACGGTCGGCACGCCGCGCACGGGCGCAAGCAGCCGCCCATAGCACGAAAGCCGATCCAGCAAGCGGTTGGCGTCCAAAAGCTCGCCCGTAAACTCAATCGCGCCCGGCAAAAAGCGCGGGTCTTTGGCCGAGCCGCGCACGAGCACGATGGGAAGCTCGGAAAGCGCTGCATCGCGCTTGATCATGGCGAGCATCTGCGAAAGGCGCTTGGGATCGCCGGGATCGCCGAGCAGCACGACAAACGGCATCACGACGCGCGCACGGGCGGAGGCGTGCTCTATCGTCGTGCGCTCCACCTCATAGCCCTCGCGCGCAAGGATGCGCGCAACGGCATCCGCCCGCGCCTCATCCGCATCCACAAGCAGCACGCTCGGGTGCTCTTCGGGCGCGCTTTCGCTTGCGCTGCGCACAGCAGCAGGTTGAGCCTGTCCCTCGGCCTCGGCCTCGGCGATGCGCACGGGGATGCGCAAGGTGAAGGTGCTTCCCTCGCCGAGGCGGGATTGCACGGTGATCTCGCCGCCCAATAGATGCGCCAGCTTTTGCGAAAGCGCAAGCCCAAGCCCCGTGCCCTTGTGCGCGCGCGTTTG
>WFOX01000138.1 GCA_015487905.1 Mariprofundales bacterium | reverse complement strand
TTTTCGCGCTTTGCCTCGCTTTCGCTTCCGGGCGCGCCGCGCCCCTTGGCGCTTCGCGACACGCTGGGCGCGCGGCTGGGCTTTGCGCATGCGTTTCGCCTGGGGGCGGAGTGGCGGCTTGGCTATGCCTATGTGCCTGCGGCCTCGCGCCCAAGCCGCTTTGATCCGCTTGTGTCCGATCAGCCCGGGCATCGGCTGAGTGTGGGCATCGGTGGTGTCGCGCTCACCGTGGATTGGGATTTGGCGTTTAGCTACACGATCTTTCCAACGCGCACGAACGCGGGGGCGTATGCGGGACGCTACCGCGACCGCGCCTTTGCGTTCGCCTTTTCGCTCGGCAAGGCCTTCTGATGACGGCCCCGCTTGCGCATCGCTTGCGCCCGAAGGCGCTTTCCGAGGTCGTGGGGCAGGAGCACCTCACCGATCCGAAGAGCTGGTTTGCGCGCATGCTGGCCGAGGGCCGCGCGATCTCGTGCATCTTTTGGGGGCCGCCCGGGGTCGGCAAAACCACGCTTGCGCGCATCATGGCCGAGGCCGCGGGGCTGCCGATGGCGGCGCTTTCAGCCGTGGCCGCGGGCAAGAAAGAGGTGCAGGAGATCGTCGCGCGCGCCAAGCGCGAAGGGCGCACATGGCTGCTGTTTCTGGATGAAATCCATCGCTTCAACCGCGCGCAGCAGGATGTGCTGCTTCCCTATGTGGAGGACGGCACGATCGTGCTCGTGGGCGCCACGACCGAAAACCCGTCCTTTGCGCTTGCCTCGGCCTTGCTTTCGCGCTGCCGCGTGATCGTGCTCAAGCCGCTTGCGCCTGCGGCCGTCGCCGAGATCCTGCGCCGCGGCGTGCGCGCCTTGCAACAGGAATCGCCTGCATTCGGGCTGGAAGAAGAGGCGATCCTTTGGCTTGCCGAGCAGGCCGCAGGTGACGCACGCTATGCGCTCAACGGGTTGGAGGCGCTGTTCGCCGCCGATGCGAAGCGCATCTGGACGAAGGAGGAGGCGGCCCGGCAATGGGCGCGGCGCGCCGCGCGCTACGATCGCGCGGGCGATCAGCACTACGATCTCATTTCAGCCCTGCACAAGTCCGTGCGCGATTCCGACCCCGATGCGGCGCTTTATTGGCTTGCGCGCATGTTGGAAGCGGGCGAAGACCCGCTTTACATCGCGCGGCGCCTCATCCGCATGGCAACAGAAGATGTAGGCCTGGCCGATCCGGAGGCGCTTTCCGTGTGCTTGGCTGCGCATCGCATGTATGAAATCCTCGGCTCGCCCGAGGGCGAGCAAGGGTTGTTTGCGGCGGCCGTGTATCTTTCGCTTGCGCCGAAGAGCAATGCGGTCTATCGGGCTGAAACCGCCGCGCGCGAGCTTGCGCGCAAGACGCACGAGGCCGAGGTGCCCTTGCATCTCAGAAACGCGCCCACGGGGCTTATGCGCGCGCTCGGCTATGGCCGCGGCTACAAGTATGCGCACGATGAACCCGATGCCGTCGTCGTGCAGCGGCACTTTCCCGAGGGCATGGATCCCGTGCGCTTTTACTTTCCGACCGAGCGCGGCTTTGAAAAGACGCTGGCCGCGCGCATCGCTTGGCTGGCCAAGCGGCGCAAGGAAAAGGAGAAGAAGGGCGCATGAGCGAGTGGCTGGCGATTGCGGCAGGCGGGGCTTTGGGGGCGCTCGCGCGCTGGCAATGCGCAAGCCTTGTGCAGCGTCTTGTTGGCGGTGCGTTTCCCTGGGGCACCTTCGCCGTGAATCTTTTGGGAAGCTTTGCGCTGGGGTTTTTGTTCGTGTGGCTCGTGGAGCGCACGAGCCTCGGTGAGGAGCCGCGCCTGTTTCTCACGGTGGGCTTTTTGGGGGCCTTTACGACCTTTTCCACCTTCTCTTTGGAGACCGTGCGGCTTTTGGAGGAGGAGGCGTGGGGGCTTGCGCTTGCCAATGCTGCGGGGCAAGTGCTGGTGGGCGTGCTTGCGGCGCTTGCCGGCATCCGTCTTGCGAGGTTGATTTAGTTTTCATTTTTTGCCGAAAACCGGATTCCAGCAAGATTTTTCCGCGATGTTTCAAAACATCAAAGGGGCGCGACCCCTCGCGCCCCTTGTGATTTTTTTCAGTTTTCCTTCCCTTCCAACAGGTCCCACCTATTCAGCCTCCTGCCCCCTAAGTCCTTGGGCCGCAAGGCATTCTACGGCCTCAAGCCGGCGGGGGAAGTCTCGCGCTGGGTGGCCGAGTCTTAATCCCTTCCAACAGGTCCCACCTATTCAGCCTCCTGCCCCCTAAGTCCTTGGGCCGCAAGGCATTCTACGGCCTCTCCGGTCTGGGCAGGTGCAAGAAGCGTATCCGAGGCATTGATGAGTGTCAAGACCTGCGAAAAACCCTTGCGGCTCACTTTCTGTCCGCGCACTTTTTGCAGCATCGCTTGCGTTGCGAAGAAAAACACATTCGGGGAACACGAGAAATCGCGGGCGATCCTTGCAGCTTCGGCGCGGAAGGAAGGCCGCGCAGCCCGCGGTGACCGAAGAGGGCTGATGCGGAAGCGCGCAAAGCCGCCTGGGCGCAAGTTGGCAAGGCTTTTGCATCCTCTTTCGCGACACATGCGCCGAGAAGGAGGATGCCATGACGACGGTGCTCTTTCGCCGCACGCCCATCTTTGATCGCCGCTTCCGCGCCGAAGCCTACCTCTTTGAGCCTTGGGACGGGGAGGAGCAGCCAAGCGCCGCTGCCACAGCCAACGGCGCCAAGCTCGTCGCCGCCGCGCTGGATGCGGGGATAGAGCGGCTTGCGGGCGCGCTGACCCCCGTGTTTCCGGCCGACTGGGACGCGCTTGCGCGCTCGCCCGAGGCCTGGGGCGCTTTAGCGAGCATGCAAAGCGGCGTGCTCGTGCGTGGCGCGCCCGGCACCCTGCAAGCGCAGGACACCTTCGCCAAGCTCGCCGAGGAGGGTTTGCGCGTGTGGGTTTATGAACCGCCTGCGGAGCTTGTGGAGGCGGCGCCGGAAGGGCTCGGCGCGGTGGCCGTGGATTGGCGGCGCGGCGAGGCGGCGAAAGAACTCGTGCGCAAGGCGCGCCGCCGCCTTTCCGCCAAGGTCATGGCCTTTGGGTTGGACGATCACGAACTGGTGGCCGACGCGCAGGGCTTCGGCGTGGACGGCTTTGAAGGGATGTTCTTCCAAAAGCCCGAGCGCGTGCGCGCCAAGGCCGTGGAGCAGTCGCAGCTTGCCGTGCTGCGGGCGCTTTCGCGCGCGCAAACGGCGGAGACGGCCGTGGAGCTTGCCGAGATCATCCGCAGCGATGTGGGGCTTTCCTATCGGCTGTTGCGCTACATCCAATCGCCGGCCTTCGGCCTGCGCGCGAAGGTGCGCTCGGTGGAGCAGGCGCTGGCGCTGCTTGGGCTTTCCAATGTCCGCAAGTGGCTTGCCTTGCTCGCCGTGGCCACGCTCGGCGAGCGCAAGCCCGATGCGCTCGTGCGCACGGCGCTTGCGCGCGCGCACTTCATGGAGGCGCTGGCTAAGCTCGCAGGCGAGGAGGAAACGGCCGACGACTTTTTGACGGGGCTGCTTTCGGTGCTTGACGCCTTGCTGGATCAGCCGATGGAAGAGGCCGTGCGGCACCTCGCGTTGGAAGACGAAGTGCGGCAAGCGCTCGTGGAGGAAAAGGGCATGCTGGGGGCGCGGCTTGCGCTTGCCAAGGCCGTGGAGCGGGGCGATTGGGCGCGCGCCTATCGCCTCGTGCATAACGGACTTGGGCTTCCCGTGATGGAGCTTGCGCGCGCTTGGCATGAAGCGCTCGGCTGGGCCGACGAGCAAATGGAGGCGCTCGCGGCCTAAGCGCGGCTGGACAACGACGCCGCCTGCGCCGAAGCTACGCCCATGCCGGATTGGGTTGTGGGCGTGGCGGGGGCAGGCGCAGTCGGCGGCCACTATGCCGCGCGGCTTGCATCCGCAGGCGTATCCATTCGTTTGCTCGCACGCGGCGCGCACCTTGCGCATTTGCAGCAGCGCGGGCTTGTCTATGAACCGCGCGAGGGCGGTCGGCGGCTTTTGCGCCTTCCGGCAAGCGACGATCCCGCCTTTCTCGCCGATTGCGCGATCTGGCTTTTGGCGGCGAAAACGAAGGTCTTACCCGCTTTGCTGGACGCGCTTGCGCCATACGCGAAGGGAAAGGTCGTGATCACCTTGCAAAACGGCGTTTCTGCCCCGGAGCTTGCCGCGCGCGCGTTTCCCGAATCCGTGATCGTGGCCGGAAGCGCCTTCGTGGGCGCGTGGATGCCCGCACCCGGATGCGTGCGCCACACGGCCGCAGGCGGGCTGCATTTTGCGCGTGTGCGCGGCGATCCTGCGGGCAAGCTCGCTTGGCTTGCGGGAAGGCTTGCCGCGGCGCGCGTGGAGGCGGGCATAGAGTGCGACTGGCGCGCGATGCTTTGGCGCAAGATGGTTTGGAACTGCGGCTTCAATGCGCTCACGGCGCTTTTGGACATGCAAGCGCATGAAGTCGCGCGCGATGCGCATGCTTCGCAAGTGGCGCGCCGCGCGATGGAGGAAACCGTGCAAGTCGCGCGTGCGCTTGGCGTGCGCTTACCCCAGGCGTTGCCGGAGGCGATGCTTGCGCGCACACGCAAGCTGGAGGGCGTGCGCACGAGCATGTGGCAGGATCTTGCGCGCGGCCGCAAAACCGAGATTGAGGATATGAACGGTCAGGTGGCGCGCCTTGCGAAGGCGCAAGGCTTGGATGCGCCCGTGAATGAAACGCTTGCCGATCTCGTGCGCGCGCGCGAAGAAAGGGGCAAGAAATGAGCATGCCGGCTGCGCAGCGGCGCCGGTTGCGCGCGCGGCTGCTTGCGCTATTGGCCGCCTCCGGTTGGCGCGCGCAGGAAAGCAAGCGCTTGGCCGCCTTGGCGCTGCGCCAATGCCTTGCGCTTCTTCCCCATGCCGAGGGGCGGGTGGCGCCGGCTGTCGTGGGCGCAACGATTTCGCGCGGCGAGCTGCACCGCCATCTGCTCACGATCCGTTGCCCCGATCAGGCCTTTTATTTGGATGCCGTCAAGGGCTATCTCGCCAAGCGCGGCATCCCGTTGCTTGCGCAGCACACGCTCGTGCTCGGCATGGCCTGCGACGAGGCGGGCTGCGTGCTGGACTTGCGCGAGCCTGAAGAGGATCCCGCGCGCAACTTCATCTTGGCGAACCTGCATGTGCCAGCCTCGGCCGCGCCGGATCCCGCGCGGCTCGTGGCTGACCTTTCGCTTGCGCTTTGGGCCGTGGATGCGGCCGTGCAGGACTTTGCGGCCATGCGGCGGCTGGTCGTGCGCGCAGCCCGCGGGCTTGCCAAGGACGATCCCGAGGGCGCGGCCCTGCTGCAATGGCTTGTGGATGATCGCTATGTCTTTTTCGGCGCGGCCATGCGCACGCGCAGGTTCGGCCAACTGCGCGATCGCAGAAAGCTTGTGCGGCTCGTGCCCGGGCTTTTGGAAGCGCTTGCGCGCCTGGATGCGCCGCAAGCGCCCCGGCTTCGCTGGCTTCTTTTGCCGCCGCTGGGCGCGCACCTTTATGCCGAGGCGCTTCCCGAACTGTTTGAGGTGTGCTGGCGCGAGGGCGGGCGGCTTATGCGCCTTCTCGTGCTTGGGCACTTCGCGCGCAGCGCGCGCTTTGCGAACGCCTCCGGCGTGCCGCGGCTGCGCCTTGCTTGGCAGACCATCCGCAACCATGCGCGGCTGCGCTATTCGGCCTTCTATCGCCGCGAAGCGCGCACGCTCTTTGATCGCGCGCCCAAGCAGGCCCTTTTGGCTACGCGCGCCGAGGACTGGGTGGAGCCGCTTGTGGCCGCCGTGGATCTCACCTCGCCGGACACCTTGGCTTGCGCATACCTTGCCGCCACGCCGCCTGAAACAGGCGTGCTCTTCGTGGCGCTTGCGTCCTCGCGGTTTCACGAAGAGATGCTCGCGCGCATGCTGCGCGCGCTGCGCGAGGTCGGCGTGCGCGTCTTTGCCAGCGAGTCCTATCCCGCAGGGGCCTTGCGCATCGTGCTCTTCCAAGTGGGGTCGCACTGGGCGGACGGCGGCGCTTGGACGGAAAAGCGGCTTCGCAAGGCGCGCCGCGCCTTGGAGGAGGCCGCAACGAGCTGGCGCGATCGCGCGCGCGCGCTGTTGCTTTCGCGCTATGCGCGCGACGCCAAGCGCGTGCTGGACGAGCTGGACGCGCTTTCCCCTCTTTATACCGAGCTCTTCCCGCCCGAGCAGCTTCCTTTGGATCTTGCGCTGCGCGATTGGGTGGTGGCCGAGGGGCGGCCGCGCGTGGCGCTTGCGCGCACGGAGGATGAGGTCGTCGTGCGCGTGCTGTCGCCTGCGCGCATCCCGCTTGCGCGGCTCGTGGGCATGCTGGAGCGCATGGACTTGGAGACTCTGGAAGAGGCCGCCTTGGAGCTTGGCCGCGCGCCGCGTGCCGCGGCGCTTGCGCGCTTCGTGTGCCGCCCGAAAAGCGCGCTTTCGGATACGAGCCTTGTGCACCTGCACCATGCGATGGAACAGGTGCTGGCAGGCCAAGCCGACGACGATCCGCTCAACGCGCTCATCATGCGCGCGAGGCTGGATGTCCAGCGCGTGGGCATCCTCATCCTCTTGCGCAATGCGCTCGTGCAGCTTTATCCCGAGGCCGCGCCGTCTGCGATCACGGACATGATGCTGCGCCATCCCGCTTTGGCGGGGGCGCTCGCGCGCTGGTTCACGGCGCGGCACTTGCCGGGCGCGATGGCCGCGGATGAGGAGGCCGCCAAGCGCCGCTTTGAGGAGGGCTTGGCGGAGGTGCAAACCCTGCACGATGATCGCTGGTTCCGCGCACTGGGCGCGCTTGTCGCCGCAAGCCTGCGCACGAACGCCTTTGCGCGCACGCCGGATGTGCCGCTTGCGGTGAAGTTCGCCCCGCGCAGGCTTGCCGGCATTCCCGAACCCAAGCCTTGGCGTGAAATCTTCGTGCACGGCGCCGAGGTGGAAGGCGTGCATTTGCGCGCGGGGCCTGTCGCGCGCGGCGGCATCCGCCTTTCCGATCGGCCGGCGGACTTCCGCACCGAGATTTTGGAACTTATGGCGACGCAGATCGTGAAGAACGGCCAAATCGTGCCCACGGGCGCGAAGGGGGGGTTTGTGGTGCGCGGCGAAGCGAACCCTGCGCGCATCCGCTATGCCTATCGGGCCTACATCCGCGCGCTGCTTTCGCTCACCGATCAGCGCCTTCCCGATGGCCGCGTGCAGCCGCCGGAGGGCGTGCGCGTGCCTGAGGACGATCAAGGCGATCCCTACCTCGTTGTCGCGGCGGATAAGGGCACGGCGCACCTGTCCGACGATGCGAACGAAGAAGCGCAGCAGGCGGGCTTTTGGCTCGGCGACGCCTTTGCGAGCGGCGGCAAGACGGGATACGACCACAAAAAACTCGGCATCACGGCCAAGGGCGCTTGGGCCTGCGCTGCGCACCACTTCTTGCGGCTTGGGCGCGACGCCTGGCGCGATCCGATCACGGTCGTGGGCATCGGCGACCCCAGCGGCGATGTCTTCGGCAATGGGATGCTGCTCAATCCCAACATCCGCCTCGTCGCCGCCTTCAACCACAAGCACATCTTCTTGGATCCCGATCCCGATCCATCCATCGCCTATGCCGAGCGCAAGCGCCTGTTTGCGGCGGGGTTGGATTGGGCGCACTACGATCGCGCGAAGATCAGCAAAGGCGGCGGCGTGTTTCCGCGCAGCGCCAAGCGCATTGCGCTTTCGCCCGAAGCGCGGCGCGCGCTTGGCGTGCAAACCAAGGCGCTCTCCGGCGAGGCGCTCGTGCGCGCGGTCCTCACGGCTCCTGTGGACATGCTCTACAACGGCGGCATCGGCACCTATGTGAAGGCTGCGGAAGAGACGCACGAGGAAGTGCGCGACCCCGCCAACAACGCCGTGCGCGTGAATGCCGAGGATTTGCGCTGCAAGGTCGTCGTGGAAGGCGGGAATCTGGGCCTCACGCAAAAAGCGCGCCTTGCCTTCGCGGCCAAAGGTGGGCTTGTGAATACGGATGCCGTGGACAACGCCGCGGGCGTGCACATCTCCGATCGCGAAGTGAATCTCAAGCTTTTGCTTGCGCAGGCGGGCCTGCGCGCAGGGCCGCGGCGCAATGCATGGCTTGCACGCGCGGCGGACGAGATCGTGCGCCGCTGCATCGCCGCCAATGAGGCGCAGGCAAGGGCGCTCACATTGGCCGAGCTGGATGTGCGCGCGCATCGGCCGCGCTTTACGCGCCTTTGGAAACGGCTGGAAGAACACCGCTTGCTTCCGCCCATCGTCGCAGCGGGCGTGGATGCAGCGCATCTGCACCTGCGGCCTGCGCTCGCCGTGCTGCTCGGGCAAGAGAAAAACCGCGTGCGCAAGGCGCTCGTGCGCGAGGGCTTTGCAAGCACAAGCGCCTTTGCAGAGAAGCTTTTGGAAGACTACTTCCCTGGGCGGCTCGTGCGCCGCTATCGCAAGGCCGTGCATGCGCATCCGTTGGCGGCGGAGATCGTGGCCGTGCAGGCCGCGAACCATGTGATCAACGACATCGGCCTTGCCGCCGTTTCCGCGCTGGAGGATCTGACCGAGCGCAATGTGGGTGAGATCGTGGAGGCGCTGCTCGTCGCGGATGCCTTGTTGGATGCAGAGGCGCTTCGCGCGGCGATTTGGGAGGCACCCGCGCATGGGGAGCTTGCGGCGGAGCTGCACCATGCGCTTTCCGAGCACATCTTGCGTCTCGCCGAAGAAGTCTTGCGGCTGTGCGCGCTGGATGGGTTTTCCATGCCGCGCCTTGCGCGCTTGCGGCGAGCACTTGCGCGTTGGCGCGAAGCCACGCTTTCGTCCTCGGATGCGCTTGCAAGCGCGGAGCACTTGGCCTTGCTCAAGCGCCTTGCGGAAGCGGGGCTTGCGCCGGAGGCGGCGCAGCACTTCGCGTTGCTGCCTGCGCTTGCGGGGCTTGGCGCCGTGATCAGCGTTGTGCAGCGCGGCGCGGGCTCGTTTCCGCGCGCGATGCGCGCGCTCATGCAGCTCGGCGAGGCCGTGCCGCTTGCGCGCATGGAGGCGGAGCTGCGCTCGGCCGTGTGGGGCGAGGGCGAGGCGCATGCCCTGCGCAAGATGCTGCTTGCGCGGCTTGCGCGGCTGCGCGCGCGCGCCTTGGAGCGCTTGTTGCGCCGTCCGGCCTTGGCGGCGCAGTGGCGCGAGGATGCGCGCACGCAGATGTTGCGCGAGCGTTTGCAGGAGCTGGAAGAGCTGGACGGGGAGGCCCGGCGCATGCGGCTTGTGTGGGTGTTGGAGCGCTTGCGCGAGGTGATTCGCTGAAGGCATTGGCGCGCAGCGCGCCCAATCTTTACAATGCGGCCGCTTTTTGCACGAGGAGGAGCGGATGCACAAGATGCTTGTCGCAGGCAACTGGAAGATGCACGGCACGCTTTCTGACGCGCTCGCCTATGCCGAGGCGCTGCGCCCGCGCGAGGGCGTGGAGGTGGCCGTGATGCCGCCGTTTCCGCTTTTGCATGCATTGGCCGAGCCTTTGGCGGCCAAAGGCGTGGCGCTGGGCGCGCAAAACGCCTTTTACGAGCAAAAAGGGGCGTTTACGGGTGAGGTGAGCCCCGCGATGCTCGTGGATGCGGGCTGCCGCTTCGTGATCCTTGGGCATTCCGAGCGCCGCCACATCCTCGGCGAAAGCGACGAAGTGATCGCGAAGAAGCTTGCCGCGGCGTGGGAGGCGGGGCTTGAGCCGGTGCTTTGCATCGGCGAGCTTTTGGAGGAGCGCGAGGCGGGCAAGACCGAAGAGGTGCTTACGCGCCAGCTTGCGATTCTCGCGCAGTTCCGCGGCGAGATGAAGCCGCTTACGATCGCCTATGAGCCGGTTTGGGCCATCGGCACGGGGAAGACGGCCACGCCCGAAACCGCCGAGGCTGCGCATGCATTCGTGCATGAGGAGCTTGCGCGCACCTTCGGGCGCGATGTGCGCGTGCTCTATGGCGGCTCCGTGAAGCCCGAAAACGCGCTTGCGCTTATGGAGCGGCCGGGCGTGGACGGCGTGCTCGTGGGCGGCGCGTCGCTCAAAGCGGAGTCGTTCAACGCCATCATTGCGGCCGGCGCGGAAGCAGCGGCGCGCAAGCAAGAGGAGGTGGGCGCATGACGACGGTGTTGGTCGTGGTGCATGTGATTTTGGCCGTGTTGCTCGTGGCGGCCGTGCTCTTGCAACGCGGCTTGGGCGCGGAGATCGGCGTGTCCTTCGGCGGCGGTAGCTCGCAAACGCTTTTCGGCGCGCGCGGCGCCACACCGTTTCTTGCCAAGGTCACTTGGGTCTTGGCCGTGGGGTTCATGCTCACGAGCCTTTCGCTTGCGTTCTTCGCTCACCGCGAGGCGGGCTCGGTGGCCACGCGCACGCTTGCGCCGACGGCGCCGGCCAAGCAGAATCCCGCACCCGCAAAGCCGAAGGTGCCGCAGCTTCCGCCTGCGGAGTAAGCATTGCCGGGGTGGCGGAATTGGTAGACGCGCCATCTTGAGGGGGTGGTGGGCGTAAGCCCGTGCTGGTTCGAGTCCAGTCCCCGGCACCATTTCCCAATCTCCAAGCGTTGCATGTCGTTGCAAAGCCCGCTGAAAAGCGGGCTTTTTTCATGCCTTTTGCGTTGCGTGGAATCGCCAAGAGGCGCGGTTAAGCGCATGGGGTTTTAGGGACGATGTAGGGACACAGAAGGCGTTCCGTTTCCTTCCCACACTTCCCAAATTTGGGAAGCAAGACCGATCCTGCACCTTGCGCCAAGATTGGGGCGCTTTGTGCTTGCATGCCGTGCGCGCCCGCGCCATGCTTGGGCGGCGAACGCGCCAAGCACGCCCGGGGGAGGCGGGCGGCCGGACAATGCGCAAGGGAGGGGCGCATGGTTTGGTGCGTGGCCTTTGAGGCCAAATCCATTCAGCCTTACATCCTCGCTTCCAACAAGCTGCGCGACATGGTGGGCGCAAGCGCGCTCGTGGATGAGCTCGTAGAAAAACCGCTTGGGGCGCTGCTTGCCGCCCTCGGCCTCAAAGAAGACGAGGATGTGCGCTTCTCCCGCCGTGCAGGCGGTGCGTTCATGGCCTTTTTGGACGATGGCGAAAGTGCGCAAGCGCTGGCCGAGGCATGGTCGCTCATCGTGCCGCGCTATGCGCCGGGGCTGTCCTTCGTGCTGACGCGGCAAGAAGGCGAGCATGCGCTTGCAGCCGCAAAGCAGGCGCTTGCGGCGCTTGCCGCCTCCCGCTTCCCACAGCCGCGCTTGCCGGCCGCAACCCCGATCACGCGCCTTGCGCCGCGCACGGGCGAACCGGCCGTGGATGTGCTGAGGACCCCCGAGGGCAAGGAATGGGCTGATGCGGCGGTGGTGCGCAAACGCGCGCGGGGCAAGGCCGAGCGGCTGGAGCGCAAGTTCCTCGGTGAGAACCCGGGCCGTTTTCCGATGGATATGGAAAACGAGTTTCCGTTTGTTGGCGACAACCGCTATGTGGGCATCGTGCATGCCGACGGCAACGGGCTTGGCCAGATGCTCATGAGCCTGCAACGCGCAGCCGAAAAGACGCCTTCCAAGTTCGTCGGGCTTTACAGCCGCTTCAGCAGGGAGCTGGCTTTGGCCACCGAAAAGGCCGCGCGCCGCGCCACCCAAGAGGTCATCGCACCCCATCCCAATGGCCGCGGCTTTTTGCCGATGCGACCGCTCGTGCTCGGCGGCGACGATCTCACCTGCATCGTGCGCGGCGATCTCGCGCTTGAGTTCGTGCAAGCGTTTCTTGCGGCCTTTGAGGAGGAGACCAAGGGGCTTTGCGCCTGGCTTGCTGAGGAAACGGATTGGCAACAGCCGCATCTTACGGCCTGCGCAGGCATCGCCTATGTGAAGGCCCATCAGCCCTTTGCGCTCGGCTATGCACTTGCCGAGGCGCTTTGCAAGCAGGCCAAGGACGCTTCCAAGCGCGCACATTCGGCCGTCGCGTTCCATCGTGTGACGACGAGCTTCGTGCCCGATGCCGACTGGGTGCGCACGCAGGAGATGCGCCGCGAAGCGGGCGGCAAGCGCATCACGACCACGCTGGGCGCCTATGGATTGCACAAGGGCGGGCCGCTGCCTGCGCTTGCCGCGCTCGTGGCCTTTGCGCGCGTGCTCGCTGCGCCCGAGGAGCGCGCAGGCGCAAGCGCGATGCGTCGTTTGCTTTCGCTGGCCGGTGAAGCGCCGGGCGAGGCCGAGCGGCTTTATACCCGCTGGCGCGAGCTTTTGGGCAAGGAAAACGCGCGGCTTTTGCGCGAGTTTGATGAGGCGCTCGCGGCGCTGTTGCAAGGCGAGCCTGCGCCGAGGCTGCCTGCGCGCGAGGTGGCTGCGGGGCACTACGAGACGCCGCTTGGCGATGTGCTCGCCTTGCAAGCGGTGGGGGATGCGCTGTGCCATTCCGAGGAGGCGGATCGTGTCCGTGCTGCGGCTTGAGGTGGAGTTTCTGGGCTATTGGCATGCGGGCACAGGCCGCGGCAGCGGCCACCACTTGGATGCGCTCACATGCCGCGACGCATGCGGGCTTCCGTATCTGCCGGGCAAAACGCTGCGCGGGCTTTTGCGCGATGCTGTGGCCAAGCTGGAAAAGTGGGGCGTGGAGCCGGCCATCGGCGGAGGCACCACGCAGCAGCTTTTCGGCGGCCCGGCATGGGAGCGCGATGGCGACACCCTGCGCACACGCGAGCGCACGGAGCCGGGTGCCTTGTTCGTGTCCGATGCGCGGCTTCCTGAGCCTGTGCGGCGGTTTCTGGGCTGGCCCGGCGAAGAGCAGGCGCGGCTGCGCGCAGGGCTCTTTCGCGCGCACTTCTCCACGGCGATCACGCAAGCAGGTGTTGCGCGCGAGAAAAGCTTGCGCGGGATGGAGCTCGTCGTGCCGCTTGTCTTGGAGGCTGAGGTCAAGCCCTTGCCCGGGCGCGAGGTGGAAGGCTGGCGCGAGGCGATCTTGGCGGCGCTGCCGCTGGTGCGCGCAGCCGGCGCGCATCGCACGCGCGGGCTGGGGCGCTGCGTGATTCGGGAGGCGGGCCGTGGCTAAGGCGTTCGGCGTGGAAGTGGAGCTTTTGGACGACGCCGTGTTCAGCGCGCGGCCGGCCACGGCCGGCGCGCATGCGGGGCTGGATTGCGTGCCGGGCTCGGCCTTGCTGGGCTGCGCGGCCGCGGCGCTGTATCCGCGACTTTCCATGCGCGAGGCATGGCTTTTGTTCCATTCCGGCAAGGTGCGCTTCGGCAATGGCGTGCCGCTTGCGCCAAACGGTCAGCCCGCTTGGCCTGTGCCGCTCGCTTTGCACGCGCCCAAGGGCGCGGCTTGGCGCGAAGACGGGCGCCTTGTGGCGGCGCGCATCCGCAACCTCGCGCGTGGAAAACGCCCCGAGGGCGAGCAATGGCAGCAACT
>WFOX01000137.1 GCA_015487905.1 Mariprofundales bacterium | reverse complement strand
TGTAGCCCACCCAGCCGAGGCCGCCGAGCACGGCCAGCCAAAACACAAGCCCCAGCAAGCCGAAGCCGCGCGATCGCATCGCCTTCCTCCTGCCTGCGCGCAAACTGCCGCAATCCTTCAAGGATTTTCCCGACTTGCCAAGGCGCGCGCCTGTGCAAGGCTCCCCAGCCATGAATGCTCCCATGCCGCCGCTCAAGAAATCGCTCGGGCAACACTTCCTGCGCGATGCGCGCACGGCTTCGCGCATCGCCGCGCTTGTGCCCGAGGGCGCGCGGGTTTTGGAGATCGGCCCGGGCGCCGGGGCGCTTACGCGGCACTTGCTTGCGCGCGCGGGACTGCTCGTCGTCGTGGAAAAGGACGATCACTGGGCGCGGCATTGGCAAACGCAGGCGGGCGCGCGCCTTGTCGCCGTGCACGGCGATGCGCTCGCGCTCGTGGAGGAACTCGTGGTGCGCCACGACATCGGCTGGGTGGTCGGCAACCTTCCCTACAACATCAGCGGCCCGTTGCTCGCCAAGCTGGCGGCGCTTGTTCTTTCCGGCATCGTCGTCATGGTGCAGGAGGAGGTGGCCGAGCGCATCATCGCCGAGCCCGGCATGCGCGCGTTTTCGCGGCTATCGGCACTCGTGCGCCACCACTACCGGCCCGAGATCGTGCTGCGGCTTGGCCCCAAGGCCTTTATTCCACCGCCCAAGGTGCGCTCGGCAGTCGTGCGGCTTTGGCCCGCACCCGCCCTGCCCGTGCCGTTTGCGACCTATGCCGAGGCCGTGCGGCATGGCTTTGCGCAGCCGCGCAAAACCTTGCGCAACAACCTGCGCGGGCTGCTTGCTGCTGAAGAGATCGCGGCGCTCGGTTTGGATCCGCAGATGCGCCCGCAGGCCGTGGCACCTGATGGCTGGGCGAAGATCGCTCAGGCGATCTCAGCGAGCAAGGAATCCAGCTTGCCTGCGCGCTCCAGGGCGTAGAGGTCGTCGCAGCCGCCGATGTGCTGGCCGGCGATGAAGATTTGCGGCACCGTGCGGCGCCCGTTTGCGCGGCGCACCATCTCGGCGCGGCGCGCGGGATCGTTGGTGACATCGTATTCCACGAACGCCACGCCCTTTTGCTGCAAAAGGGCTTTCGCGCGCACGCAATAGGGACACACCTTCGTCGTGTAGATCTCC
Source organism: Mariprofundales bacterium (assembly GCA_015487905.1). Classification (GTDB taxonomy): domain Bacteria; phylum Pseudomonadota; class Zetaproteobacteria; order Mariprofundales; family S012-25; genus S012-25. The sequence continues at coordinate 2,146 of WFOX01000137.1, read as the reverse complement.
ACCTTGGCGCTCATTTCGCCACCTCCAGGGTCCAGGTGCCGTCGCCGTTCGGGCGTTTGGCAAGCACGCGAAAGCCCGCCTCCTCGCATGAGCGCGGCACATTCTCAAGCGGCTCGCCCTCGGACAAGCGCACGATGAGCTTCTCGCCCTCCGGCAGCTCCGCAAGCGCCAGGCGCACCTTCACGAAGGTCATCGGGCAGGTTTCGCGCGTGATGTCAATCTCCATCGCTGCCACCTCGCTCCTTCGTCGTTGATCCGCAGCGCCGATGACGCTTAGATGAACAGCACCTGCGCGTCTTTGGACGCCTCCAGAAAGCCCGCCACGCCCACGACATCCTCCACCGCGTCCCAAAGATCGTCCTTGGTCAGCTCCAGAATGTGCATCGCCATCTCGCAGGCCACAAGCCGCACGCCGAGCTTGGGCGCGGCCTCCATCATCTCCTCAAGCTGCGCGACATTGTGCGCGCGCATCATGCGCCGCATGAGGATGGGGCTTGCACCTGCGAAGTTGAGGCGCGATAGCGGCAGATTCTTCACGCCGCCCAAAAGCCAGTTGAACGCGCGCGCAAGCACGGAGCGCCCAAGCGCCTTGCGACCGCGATCCTTCTTGATGATGTTGAGCCCCCAAAAGGTGAAAAACATCGTCACTTCGCGGCCCAAGGCCGCAGCTCCCGTGGCAAGCGTAAAAGCCGCAAGCGCCCGATCCAGATCGCCTGAGAAGACGATGATGTTGAGCTTTTGCTTGGATGGCTGCACGCCTGCTTCCGCCATCGCATGCCCCCTTCACGAAAATCTGGAACAGGATAATCCGGATTGCGCGTGTATGCAAGGATCAGAAGGGGACATCCTCGGGCGGCTCGTCCTCGCGGCCGGGCGCAGGCGCAAACGGATCATCGGCAGCCACAGGTGTGCTGGATGCGCTTTCGGCATAGGCGGTTTCGCCTGCTGCGCCCTCACCGCCGCCGCGGCGCGGCGAAAGGATGCGCATCTCGGAAACCCGAATCTCGGTCGTGCGGCGCGTGTTTCCTTCGCGATCCGTCCATTCGCGCGTTTGCAAGCGCCCCTCCACATAGATCCGATCGCCCTTGCGGAGGTGGTTGTGCACGATCTCCGCAAGCTTTCCCCAAAACACGAGGTTGTGCCATTCGGTCCGTTCTTGCAGCTCGCCGTGGCGGTTTTTGAATCGCTCCGTTGTGGCAAGCCGCATGTTGCACACGGGCGTTCCATCTTGCGTATAGCGCACCTCGGGGTCGTTGCCGAGATTGCCGATCAACATCACCTTGTTGAGCATCGCACTTGCCTCCCGCGAATCTACCGCATTTGAGCAAGCCTAGGCGGCATGGGCGTCCTCGGCAATGCCGAGCACGCGCGCAAGATAGCGCCCCGTCCAGGAATCCTTGCAGCGCGCGACTTCCTCGGGCGTGCCCTCCACGACGATCTTGCCACCCGCATCGCCGCCCTCGGGGCCGAGATCCACGATCCAATCGGCGGTTTTGATGACCTCCAGATTGTGTTCAATCACGACGACCGTGTTGCCGCGATCCACAAGCGCATGCAGCACATGCAAGAGCTTGGCGATGTCGTCAAAGTGCAGCCCCGTGGTCGGCTCATCCAGAATGTAGAGCGTATCGCCGCTTGCCTTGCGCGCAAGCTCGCGGGCAAGCTTCACGCGCTGCGCCTCACCCCCCGAAAGCGTCGTCGCAGGCTGGCCGAGGCGAATGTAGCCGAGTCCCACGGCTTGCAAGGTTTCCAACTTATGGCGGATCGGCGGCACATGCGCGAAAAACCGGGCCGCCTCCTCTACGGTCATCTCCAAAACCTCGGCGATGTTCTTGCCGCGGTAGCGGATATCCAGGGTTTCGCGGTTGTAGCGCTTGCCGCCGCAGGATTCGCACGGCACATAGACATCCGGAAGAAAATGCATTTCCACCTTGATGACCCCATCGCCTTGACAGGCCTCGCAGCGCCCGCCTTTGACATTGAACGAGAATCTACCGGGCTTGTAGCCGCGCGCGCGCGCCTCGGGCGTCATCGCAAAGAGCTCGCGGATCGGCGTGAACACGCCCGTATAGGTCGCGGGATTGCTGCTCGGCGTGCGCCCGATCGGGCTTTGATCCATCACGATCACCTTGCCGATCTTCTCAGC
>WFOX01000136.1 GCA_015487905.1 Mariprofundales bacterium | reverse complement strand
TGCCGTCGCCATAGACGACGGCCTGGGCGATGAACTCGTCTGCGGCGAGACGCGCCTCAATCTTTTGCGGCGCGATGTTTTCACCCCCTGAATTTACGAGGATGTCCTTTTTGCGGTCGGTGATGATGAGATAGCCGTCTTCGTCCAAGCGCCCGAGATCGCCTGTGTGCAGCCATCCCTCTTCGTCCAGCGCCTCATGCGTCGCCTCGGGCTTGTTCCAATAGCCCTGCATCACATTCGGCCCGCGCGCGAGGATTTCACCGTCCGGCGCGATCTGCACCTCCACATTCGGAAGCGGCGGCCCCACGGTGCCGAACTTTTTGCGCGCAGGCGGATTGACCGAGATCACGGGCGCCGCTTCGGTCATGCCATAGCCCTCTATCACGGGAATGCCGAGCGCGTCAAAAAACCGTCCCACCTCAGCGGCAAGCGGCGCGCCGCCCGAGACCACGAGCCGCAAGCGCCCGCCGAAGCGCGCGCGCACCTTTTTGCCGACGAGCGGATCCAAAAACGCAAGCATCACCCTTGCACCAAGGCCGCCTTTGCGCTCCCCGCGCACGCGCATGGCCGCGTTCAACCAGGCGCGAAAGAGGCGCCGCGTGCGCGCGGGTTGTTTTTCCACCTGCGCAAGCAGGCGCGCGCGCACGACCTCCAGCACGCGCGGCACCGCCACGAGCAGCGTGGGCTGGGCCTCTTGCATGTTTTTGGCAAGCGTATCCGGCCGCTCGGCGAAAGCGACGGAGATGCCATGGGCATAAGCGAAGTAATGCCCTGCGGTGCGCTCCAAAGCGTGCGCAAGCGGAAGAAACGAAAGCATCCGATCATCAGCACGCAGCTCCACGATGCCGCTTGCGCCTTCTATGTTCGCCAGAAAGTTCCCGTGCGAGAGCATGACCCCTTTGGGATCGCCCGTCGTGCCCGAGGTATAAACCAGCGAGGCGAGGTTGTCGCGGGTGAGCTTGTGCAAGCGCTCGGCAACGGCGCGTTCATCCGGCGCTTGCACAAATGCATCCCATGCCAGCGCGCCCTCCGGAGTGGGCGCGCCCAGCACGATCATTTGCACGCTGCGTTGCAAGGAGGCTTGCTGCACGGCCGCAGCAAGTTTGTCCGCAAGTTTGCCCGCTGAAACCACGGCCCAGCGCGCGCCTGCATCGGCAAGCACATAGGCGAGTTCTTGGGTGCGCGCGGTCGTGTAAAGCGGCACGAGCACGCCGCCTGCGGCAAGCGTTCCGAAATCCACCACCGCCCATTCGGGACGGTTTTCCATGAGGATGGCCACGCGATCGCCGGGCAGCAGTCCGTGGCGGATCAGCCCCGTTGCAAAGGCGAGCGCGCGTTGCCAAAGCGCTTGATACGAGATGGGTTCGTATGCGCCCTTGGCCGTGCGCTGCCATTGCGCAGGTGCATTTGCGCGCGAGCGCGCCACCGCAGCAAAAAGCTCCGGAATGCTGTTGGCATGGCGAATCGCGTCGTTCTTCACAATGCTCCCCTCCGCCCAAGTGTAGCACACCTCATCAGGCGGGAAGGCGCGCAAGCCGCCGCGCAAGCACGATGGCGCTTGCCACCGCGCCCAAAAGCCCCATCATAAGCGGCAGCCATAGCCACAACCCGCCTTTGTCGGCTGCGCGCAGCGTGGCAAGCAGCGCGTTTTCCACGACGAGCACGAGCAACAGCGCCCGTCCATACACCACCCCGGGCAATGTGCGCGCGCGCCTGAGCGCCACAACGGGTGCCAGGCATAAAAGGATCGGCAGCGCAAGCGGAAGCGCGATGCGGCGCACGAGTTCGGCCTGCGCCCAGCGGCTTCCTCGCTTGGCCGCATGCCAAAGCCGCGCAATCCCGGCCGTAGAAGGCTCAGGCAGGCGGAAGCTTTGCCCGAGCACGCCGCTCATGCGCACCTCATAGCGCGCAAACTCCACCACGCGGCGGGCTTCGCCCTCGCGCTCAAAGCGCACGCCGTCTGTGAAGGCGAGCACGAGGTCGGCGCCGGAAAAGGCCATACGCGCCTCGCGCGCCCAGATGACGACCATGCCGCGGCGCAGGCGGCGGTCTTCCACGAGCACGCCTTGCATGCGTCCGTCGGGCAATGTGCGCTCGGCATAGAGCACGAATGGGCCGAGCTCTTCGTTGAAGCGCTGCGGCGCGATCGTAAGCGCCCCACTCGTGCGCAGCTTTTGCAGCACGAGCTGGGCGGATTGCGCGCCCCAAGGCGCCCAAACGAGCGAGGCCCACACGAGGAATGCGCCCACGAGTGCGGCGACGACAAACACGGGGCGCAGCACCTCCCAAGGCGAACGGCCGAGCGCAAGCGCCGCGGTCCATTCGTTGTGCTCCTGCATGGAGCTGAGCGCCACCACAAGCCCGGCATAGATCGCAATCGGCGCGGCGAGCACGAGAAAATAAGGCAACACGGCCAAGGCGAGCAGCCCAAGCCAACTCCAAGAAAGCCCTTTTTCGGCGATGTATTCCAGCGCGTGCATCACGCGCCCAAGCAAAAGCACGGCGATCGTGGCGAGCAGAAACCAGAGCGTGGGCACGCCCCATAGCCGCAACACATGGCGGGTGAGCGCCTGCATGCGGCGCACATTACCAGCGCGGGGACGCGACTGATAGGGTTCGCCCGATGATCGTCGTCGTCGGTGATCTCATCGTGGACGAATACATCTGGGGCGATGCCGAGCGCATCTCGCCCGAAGCCCCCGTGCCTGTGGTGCGCGTGGAGCGCACCGAGCGGCGGCTGGGCGGTTCGGCCAATGTGGTGCGCAATCTGCACGCGCTTGGCGTTCCCGCGGCGATGGTGGGCGTGGTCGGCGCGGACGAGCCCGGGGCCTGGGCGCAGCGGCGCTTGGCGGAGCTCGGCGTGGATGCAAGCGGCTTGGTCGTCAAGAAAAACGGCCGCCCCACGCCGATCAAAACGCGCGTGATCGCGCGCCATCAGCAGGTCGTGCGCATTGACCGCGAATGGACGGAGCCGGTGAGCGCCGAGGTGCATGCACGCCAGCTCGTCGTGCTGGATCGCCTGCTCAAGCAGGCCAAGGCCCTCGTGCTTTCCGACTACGGCAAGGGACAGCTTACGCCCGCTTTCATTGAAGAGGCCATCCGCATGGCCCAGGGCAGGCCCGTGATCGTGGATCCATATCCGCCGCATGCCGAGGCCTATCGCGGCGCGACGACCATCACCCCGAACCTTCATGAAGCGGCGGCGATGACGGGGATGCCCGCGCGCAACGACGATGCGCACGCCGAGCAGCTTGCGCGCATGCTTTACGATCGCTTGCAGCTTTCGTTTACGCTGATCACTCGCTCCGAGCACGGCATGACGCTTTGGGACGGCGCGCGCGCCCATCACCTTCCCACCGAGGCGCGCGATGTCTTTGATGTCACGGGCGCGGGGGATACGGTCGTCGCCGTGCTGGCCGCCGCACTCGCCGAGGGCGCCACGCCCTTGGAGGCGGCGCGGCTTGCCAATCGCGCCGCGGGCATCGTCGTCGGCAAGGTCGGTGCGGCAACGGCCACTTGGGAGGAGATCGGAGAGCGCCCTTGCGCGTCGTAGTCGGCATTCCGGCGCGCCTTGCCTCCACGCGCTTTCCGCGCAAGCTGCTTGCGCCGCTTGCGGGTGAGCCTGTGCTTGCGCACACGATCCGCCGCGCGCAAGAGGCGGCGCTGGGGCCGGTGATCGTCGCCACCGACAGCGAAGAAATCGCCGAGCTTGCAACGCAGGCGGGGGCCGAGGTGCGCATGACCGCGCCGGAGCATCCGAACGGTGCCGCGCGGCTTGCCGAGGCGCTTGCTGCGGAGGACTGCGACATCGTCGTCAATCTGCAAGGCGATGAGCCGTTGGCGCCTGTCGCGGCGCTTCGCGCGGTGGCTGCGGCATTGCGCGAGGATGCCAAGGCCGAGATCGCCACGGTCGCCGCCCCGATCCGCACGGAGGCGGCCTTTCGCGATCCGCATCAGGTCAAGGTCGTCGTGGATGCGAGGGGCTATGCGCTGTATTTCAGCCGCGCGCCGATCCCGCATGGGGGACGGGCGCTTGCGTTTGGGCATCTCGGCATTTACGCCTATCGGCACAAGGCGCTTTTGCGCTATGCCGAGCTTCCGCCTGTGCCGTTGGAGGAGGCCGAGCGCTTGGAGCAGTTGCGGGCGCTTGCGCACGGCATGCGCATCCGCGTGGTCGTGGGTGAGTTTGCGAGCATCGGCATTGACACGCCCGAGGATCTCGCGCGCGCAGAGGCGCAGATGCGCGCCATAGCCCGGCAAGGCGTGCGCAAGTAGCCTTGGGCAACCATTTTCAAAGGGGTGTGTGGATTGCAACGAGAAGAAGTGCTGGCCATG
>WFOX01000135.1 GCA_015487905.1 Mariprofundales bacterium | reverse complement strand
GGTGTGGAGATGGTGATGCCTGGGGACAACGCGGAGTTTGAGGTGGAGTTGATCACGCCGATTGCGATGGATGAGGGGCTTCGCTTTGCGATCCGCGAAGGCGGCCGCACCGTCGGCGCAGGCGTGGTCACGAAGATTTTGGAGTAAAAATATTGTGCGGGGTCGGCTGCGGCCGGCCCCGTTTGCTCTTTTTTGTGGGGTGAGAGATGCGGGAGCTGATCGCATTGGCGTGCAGCGAGTGCAAGCGCAAGAACTACACGACGACGAAGAACAAGCGCACGATGACGGACAAGCTGGCGCTTAGGAAGTTTTGCAAGTTTTGCGGGCGGCACACGCTGCATCGCGAGACGAAGATATGAAGGCCAGTAGCTCAATTGGTAGAGCACCGGTCTCCAAAACCGGTGGTTGGGGGTTCGAGTCCCTCCTGGCCTGCCAGCTTCGGGGTATGGCATGAAGTGGGCCGAGGTGCAGCGCTTTTTTACTGAGGTCAAGGTGGAGGCCAAGAAGGTGACTTGGCCTGCGCCGGCCGAGGCCATGCAGGCGACGATCGGTGTCGTCGTGATGGTGCTTTTGGTGGCGCTGTTTCTTTGGGGCGTGGATTCGCTGATCTCGTGGGTGATCCGCAAGGTGATGATGGGATGAAGCGTTGGTATGTCGTGCAGGTGTTGTCGGGATATGAGGAAAGGGCCGAGCGTGCCTTGCGCGAGGCGGCCGAGCGCGCGGGGCTTGCCGAGAAGTTCGGTGAGATCTTCATCCCGCGCGAGGAGGTCATGGAGCTTCGGCGCGGCAAGAAGACGACCACGAAGCGCAAGCTGCTGCCGGGCTACATGCTCGTGGAAATGGAGATGACGGACGAGACCTGGCATCTCGTGCGCCGCGCGCCGTATATCGCGGGCTTTTTGGGCGGCGACGGCAAGCCGCGCCCGATGGATCCGGCCGAGGTGGAGCGGCTCAAGCGCCAGGTGGAGGAAGGCATTGAGCATCCGAAGCCCAAGGTGCGCTTTGAGGTCGGCGATGTCGTGCGCGTGATTGACGGGCCGTTCACCTCGTTCAACGGCGTCGTGGAAGAGGTGATGCCGGATAAAGGCAAGTTGCGCGTAAGTGTGACGGTCTTTGGTCGGCCCACGCCCGTGGAGCTGGACTTCGTGCAGGTGGAAAAGGCCTAAGCTCGGATTCAGTAGGAGGACGCAACGATGGCCAAGAAAGTGGTGCGCGTGCTGAGGTTGCAGGTGCCCGCGCAGCAAGCCAATCCCGCCCCGCCCGTGGGGCCGGCGCTGGGTCAGGCGGGCGTGAACATCATGGAGTTCTGCAAGGCGTTCAATGCCCGCACGCAGGACAAAGAGCCCGGCACGCCGTTGCCGGTGGAGATCACGGTCTATCAGGATCGTTCGTTTGACTTTGTGATCAAGACGCCGCCTGTGTCGTATCTGCTCAAGAAGGCGGCGGGCGTGGAGAAGGGAAGCGCCGAGCCCAACAAGAAGAAGGTCGGCAAGATCACGCGCGCGCAGCTTGAAGAAATCGCCAAGATCAAGATGCCGGACCTCAATTGCTATGATCTGGAAGCCGCGATGCGCACGGTGGAAGGAAGCGCCCGCTCCATGGGCATTGAAATCGTCAACGAATAGGGGTCTTGCGATGGCGAAGCGTGGCAAGCGTTGGCTGGAAGCGAAAAAGATGACGCCGCAAGAGGAGCTGCCGATTGACAAGGCGATTGAGGTCGTGCTTGCGCAACCGGCGGCGAAGTTTGACGAATCCATTGATGTGGCCGTGAACCTCGGTGTGGATCCGCGCCATGCCGATCAAATGGTGCGCGGCGTGATCGCGCTGCCGCATGGCACAGGTAAGCCCGTGCGCGTGGCCGTCTTCGCCAAGGGGCCCAAGGCCGAGGAGGCGAAGGAGGCCGGTGCGGACATCGTCGGCGCGGAGGACTTGGTGGAGCGGATCCAGCAAGGGTTTTTGGAGTTTGATCGCGCCGTGGCCACGCCGGATATGATGCCGCTCGTGGGCAGGCTTGGACGCATTTTGGGGCCGCGGGGGCTTATGCCCAACCCGAAGGTGGGGACGGTGACGATGGATGTGGCCAAGGCCGTGAAGGCCATCAAGGCGGGCCAGATTGAAGTGCGCGTGGATAAGGGTGGTGTGATCCATGCGCCGATCGGACGGCGTTCGTTTCCGCCGGAAAAGCTCAAGGAGAACTTTGAGTCTTTGATGGCGGAGCTGATCCGGCTCAAGCCCGCGGCCGCCAAGGGGCGCTACATTCAGAAGATCACGATTTCTTCCACGATGGGCCCCGGCGTGCGCGTGGACGCGAGCCGGTGGCGCTAGGAAGGCGCAAAGAGGGCGTCTTCCGCAACATGCGACCCGTCGGAGACTGCAGGAGCGCGATGGCGCTGAAACCCGCCTTAGGCGGATCCTGCATAGATGGGGCGTAAGGCCTCCCTCTCGCACGGGTCGGCGATGCAACAAAGGAGGAGCGCGTGAACCGCGAAGAAAAGCGGAAACTGGTCGCGGAGCTGCACGAAGCCTGGCAGCAGGCCGCAGCGGGTGTGGTCGTGCACTACCGCGGGCTTACGGTCGCGGAGATGAGCACGCTCAGGCGCAGCCTGCGTGATGTCGGCGCACGCCTGCGCGTGGTCAAGTGCACGCTTGCGCGCCGTGCCGCCGAGGACACGCCGTTTGCGGCGCTCGTGCCGCTCTTTTCGGGGCCGATCGCCGTGGCCTATGGGGATGAGCCTGTGGGCATGGCGAAGGCGCTTGTGGAGTTCGCCAAAGGGCACGAGGCGCTCGTGATTCTGGGCGGCGTGCTGGACGGGCAGGCAATGGATCCCGAAGGGGTCAAGCGGCTTGCGGCGCTGCCGTCGCGCGAGGAGCTGCTTGCGCAGCTCTTTGCGCAGATGCAGGCGCCGATTGCGGGCTTCGTGCGCGTGCTCAGCGAGGTGCCCGCCTCGTTCGTGCGGGCGCTTGCGGCGATCCGCGATCAAAAAGAGGCGCAGGGCGCCTAACATTCCAACCGTAGGAGAGGAGAGGCGAAGATGGCAGAGATCACGAAAGAGCAGCTCATTGAAGCGATTGAGAAGATGACGGTGCTGGAGCTTGCTGAGCTTGTGAAGGAGCTTGAGGAGCGCTTCGGTGTGTCGGCCGCAGCCCCCATGGCTGTTGCGGCGGCACCGGCTGCAGCGGGCGGTGAGGCCGCAGCCGAGGAGAAGACCGAGTTTGATGTGATCCTCAAGAGCGCAGGGGCCAAGAAGATTCAGGTCATCAAGGCCGTGCGCGAGATCACGGGGCTGGGTCTCAAAGACGCGAAGGACCTCGTGGAGGGCGCGCCGAAGGCCGTGAAGGAAGGCGTGTCCAAGGAAGAGGCCGAGGAAATCAAGAAGAAGCTTGAAGAGGCCGGTGCCGAGGTGGAGCTCAAGTAAGCCAGTGCCGATTCGTTCCACTGCACGCCACGGGGAGCGCGCCGCAGCAAGCGGCGGGGCGCTCCCCGTGCGCGTCCATCAATCCATGCCCATGCGAGGGTGAGCAACATGGCGAGCACGATCACGAAACGGATTCGCAAAAACTACGGCAAGATTCGCGCGCCGATTGCGATGCCGCCGCTTTTGGAGGTGCAGCGGCGCTCGTTTACGGAGTTTCTTTACGGCCCGGACGGCGATCCGAAAAACGGGCGTCTAGGGCGCTTGTTCGCGGAAATCTTTCCGATCCGCGACGGCTCGGGCACAGCCGAAGTGGAGTTCGTGGATCTCGCCTATGGCGAGCCGCGCTATGACGAAAACGAGTGTCGCGAGCGGGATTTGACCTATGCCGCGCCCGTGCGCGTGCGCTTGCGGCTTAAGATCTACGAACGCGGCGAGAAGGGCAAGCCGCGGGCCGTGCGCGAGGTGCGCGAGCAGGATGTCTATTTCGGCGAGATTCCGCTCATGACCGAGCACGGCTCGTTCATCGTCAATGGGGCCGAGCGCGTGATCGTGTCGCAGTTGCATCGCTCGCCGGGCGTGTTTTTCGGCCACGACAGCGGCAAGTCGCATCCTTCGGGGAAGCTTTTGTTCAATGCGCGCATCATCCCCTATCGCGGCTCGTGGCTGGACTTTGAGTTTGACGGGCGCGATCGGCTTTACTTCCGCATTGACCTGCGGCGCAAGATGCCTGTTGGGATTCTTCTCAAGGCGTTGGGGCTGACCACGCAGGAGATCTTGGATCGCTTCTATGCGCGCCGCACCTATCGCTTCACGGACAAGGGCGTGCAACTCAAGTTTGATCCCGAGCTGTTTGAGGGATCGCGCGCGCCCACCACGATCCGCATCGGCGGGCGGCGCATCGTCGCCGAGGGCAAAAAGTTCACGAAGCTTGCCATCAAGCGCCTCGTGGAAGCGGGTGTGGAATGGCTGGATGTGCCGATTGAGAGCGTGATCGGCGAGCTTGCGGCTGAGCCTGTGGTGATTGAGGGCGGCGAAATCCTCGTGGATGTGAATGAGGAGATCACCGAGGATCGCCTGGATGCGATGCGCGCCGCGGGTGTCAAGGAGTTTCAGTGCCTGTTTGTGGATTCGTTCAAGCGCGGGCCGTGGCTTGCGGAGACGCTCAAGCTGGATGAGGTGCATTCGCGCGAAGAGGCGCAGGTGGAGATCTACCGCATGATGCGGCCCGGTGAGCCGCCGACCGTGGAGGCGGCGCGGTCGCTGTTTGAGGGGATGTTCTTTGATCCTGCGCGCTATGACCTTTCCGAAGTCGGCCGCATGAAGGTGAATCGGCGGCTCGGGATCTCCGAGGAAGAGGCGCCGCTTTCGCTGCGCACGCTGCGCGTGGAAGACATTTTGCTCACGATTGACACGCTTTTGAAGTTGCGCGACGGCCAAGGCGAGGTGGACGACATTGACCACCTTGGCAACCGCCGCGTGCGCTCGGTGGGTGAGCTTTTGGAAAATCAGATTCGTCAAGCGCTCGTGCGCGTGGAGCGCTCCATTCGCGAGCGGCTGCCGAGCGTGGAGCTGGAAGAGAAGATCACGCCCTCGGATCTTGTGAACTCCAAGCCCGTGATCGCCGCCGTGCGCGAGTTCTTCGGCAGCTTCCAGCTTTCGCAGTTCATGGATCAGACGAATCCGCTTTCCGAGGTCACGCACAAGCGGCGGGTTTCGGCGCTTGGGCCTGGGGGGCTATCGCGCGAGCGCGCAGGCTTTGAGGTGCGCGATGTGCATCCCTCGCACTACGGGCGCTTGTGCCCGATTGAGACGCCCGAAGGCCAGAATATCGGCCTCATCAACTCGCTGGCGACCTATGCGCGCATCAACCGCTTCGGCTTTATTGAGACGCCTTATCGCAAGGTCGTGGACGGGCGCGTGACCGACGAGGTCGTGTATTTGTCGGCGATTGACGAAGAGCAATACACGATCGCGCAGGCCAATGCGCCGTTGGATGAGCAAGGGCGCTTTACGGCGGAGCTTGTGCAATGCCGCAAGGGCGGCCAGTTCGTGATGGCGCCGCCTGAGGAGATTGACTTCATGGATGTCTCGCCCACGCAAATCACTTCGGTCTCGGCGGGGCTCATTCCGTTCTTGGAGCACGATGACGCGAACCGCGCGCTGATGGGCTCCAACATGCAGCGCCAAGCCGTGCCGCTCGTGCGCGCGGAAAAGCCGCTTGTCGGCACGGGGCTTGAGGAGATCGTCGGGCGCGATTCCGGCGCGTGCGTGGTGGCGCGGCGCGGCGGCGTCGTGGAGAGCGTGGATGCCGAGCGCATCGTCGTGCGCGTGAATGAGGAGGAGTGCAAGGAGGGCGAGCCGGGCGTGGACATCTACCGGCTTTACAAGAACCGCCGCTCCAACCAAAACACCTGCTTCACGCAGAAGCCGCGTGTGAAAGCCGGCGATCGCGTCAAGCGCGGCGATGTGCTTGCGGATGGGCCGAGCACGGATCAAGGGGAGCTTGCGCTCGGGCGCAATGTGCTCGTCGCGTTCATGCCCTGGCGCGGCTACAACTTTGAGGACGCGATCGTGATCTCCGATCGGCTTGTGAAAGACGATGTCTATACCTCGGTGCACATCGTGGAGTATGAGTGTGTGGCGCGCGAAACGAAGTTGGGGCCGGAGGAGATCACGCGCGATGTGCCCAATGTGCGCGAGGAGCTGCTTAGGCATTTGGATGAATCCGGCATTGTCTATATCGGTGCGGAGGTCAAAGCCGGCGACATCTTGGTCGGCAAGGTGACGCCGAAAGGGGAAACGCAGCTTTCGCCTGAGGAGCGGCTGCTTCGCGCGATCTTCGGCGAGAAGGCCGCCGATGTGCGCGACTCAAGCCTGCGCGTGAAGCCTGGAGAAGAAGGCGTCGTTGTGGATGTGCAGGTCTTCACGCGTCGCGGCGTGGAGAAGGATGCGCGCGCGAAGAAGATTGAAGAGGAAGAGATCGCGAAGCTGCGCGAGGACAAAGAGGACGAGCTGCGCATTTTGGAGCAAAATGTGCGCAAGCGCGTGGCCGAGCTGTTGCAGGGCAAGCGCGCTGTGCGTTTCAAGGGGCTCAAAAAGGGCGATGTGATTCGCAAAGAGCATGTGGATGCGCTTTCGCTTGCTGAGCTTGGCCGCGTGTCCGTGGATGACGATGCGACGAATGCGCAAATCGGTGAGATTTTGGACAGCTTTGAAAAAACGCGCGAGCTTCTTGAGAAGCGCTTTGAGGAGAAGGTCAAGAAGCTGCGCGAGGGCGTGGAGCTGGATCCCGATGTGATCAAGGTCGTGCGCGTTTATCTCGCGGTCAAGCGCAAGCTCCAGCCCGGCGACAAGATGGCCGGGCGCCACGGCAACAAGGGCGTGATCTCCATCGTCGTGCCCGAAGAGGACATGCCCTACATGGAGGACGGCACGCCCGTGGATATCGTGCTCAATCCGCTCGGCGTGCCGAGCCGCATGAACCTTGGCCAGATCTTTGAAATCCACCTGGGCTGGGCGGCGAAGGAGCTTGGGCGCAAGATTGAGGCGATGCTGCGTGCGCAGGCGCGCGCCGAGGATCTGCGCAAGTTCTTGCTGGAGATCTACGAAGGCGATGCGCGGGCATGCGCGCGCATTCGCGAGATGCAGGAGGATGCGCTTGTGCGCTTGGCCGAGCAGCTCACCGACGGCGTGCCGATGGCCTCGCCCGTCTTTGACGGTGCCAAGGAAGAGGACATCCGCCGGATGCTTCGGCTTGCGGGGCTACCTGAGACGGGGCAGACGACGCTGTTTGACGGGCGCACGGGCGAGCCGTTTGATCGTCCCGTGACCGTGGGGTATATGTATATGCTCAAGCTGCACCACTTGGTGGATGACAAGATCCATGCGCGTTCCACGGGGCCGTATTCGCTGGTCACGCAGCAGCCCTTGGGCGGCAAGGCGCAGTTCGGCGGCCAGCGCTTCGGCGAGATGGAGGTCTGGGCGCTGGAGGCCTATGGTGCGGCCTACACCTTGCAGGAGATGCTGACCGTGAAGTCCGACGATGTGGCGGGCCGCACGCGCGCCTATGAGTCCATCGTTCGCGGCGACATGAGCTTCAAGCCGGGGCTTCCTGAGGCCTTCAATGTGATCAAGAAGGAGCTCAATGCGCTGGCGATTGACATGGAGTTCGTGAAGAAATCCGAAGCCGACGAGGAGTGAGGCGATGATTGAATGGCTGCGACTCTTCCAAAAACCCGATGATACTGACTTTGACGGCGTGCGCGTTGCGCTTGCAAGCCCCGAGCGCATCCGCTCGTGGTCGTATGGTGAGGTGAAAAGGCCTGAGACGATCAACTACCGCACCTTCAAGCCCGAGCGCGACGGGCTTTTCTGCGCGAAGATCTTTGGGCCCACCAAGGACTACGAGTGCCTGTGCGGCAAATACAAGCGGCTTAAGCACCGCGGTGTCGTGTGCGAAAAGTGCGGCGTGGAGGTCATCTCCTCCAAGGTGCGCCGTGAGCGCATGGGCCACATTGAGCTGGCCGCACCCGTGGTGCACATCTGGTTTTTGAAGAGCCTCCCCTCGCGCATCGGGTTGTTGCTTGATAAAACGCTCAAGGAGCTTGAGCGGATTCTTTACTACGAATCCTATGTCGTGCTGGATCCGGGGCTGACGGATCTGGAGCGCTTTCAAGTGCTCAGCGAGGAAGAATATCTGGATGCGTTTGAGCAATATGGCGAGGAGTTCCGC
>WFOX01000134.1 GCA_015487905.1 Mariprofundales bacterium | reverse complement strand
GCCTCGCCCGCACAAAACAGCCGTCGGCGCCAAATCACGGGCGACCCAGCAGGTTGCCCCTACAATGCATCTTGCCAGCGCTGGCGCATGTGTCGGGCTAAAGCCCGACCTATGGGGCGTTTTTTGCAGGCGGTTTGCAAGATGCAATGTAGGTCGCGCTTCAGCGCGACAGAACGCTTATTCCTTTGCGGCTTTTATGCCCCGAACACCACGATCCCGCATTCTTGGGCCGCGCTTCGCAGGCCCGCGTCCAGCGTCGCAAGCCCCGCGCGCCTACGCTGGGCTAGCTCAAGATATGCGGCATCGTAAGCGGAAAGACCGTGCATCAACGCAAGATGATGAATGCGCTCCAGAAACCCCTCACCACACGCTGCATCCGTTCGCAACGGCATCGCCTCGTAAAGGGAAAACAGGCCTATTGCATCCGCCTCCGAGATCCGCCCGCGCCGTCGGGCCGTGAGGATCACATTGCCGATTTCGTGCCACCACAACACAGGCACCCAAACTTCGCATTCCGCCATGCCCCGCAGAAACGCCTCTGCGAGATCCGATCGCTCGTCCGGAAGCCCGAGCGCGGCGGCAAGCGAACAATCCATCACCCAGCGCTTCACCACTTGCGCCCTTCTTCCATCATCTCCCGAATCCCGCCCTTGCCTTTCGCTCGCGCGCGCACGCCCCGAAACTCCTGCAAAAGCCGCTCAATGGACATCGTTTCAGGCGGGTTCACAGGCTCCAGCCGCGCCACAGGCCGCCCCCTGCGCGTGATCGTGTAGCAAACGCCTTGCTCCACCTCCCGCAGCAAGGCCGAAAAACGCGCCTTTGCGTCAAACACGCTCACGATTTTTCTTTCCGCATCCGTCATGCGACCTCCCGATGCCCTGCTGATTGATGAAGATAATGAATCAATCCGCCGGTTTGCGCAACGGCGTCCAGGGGCGAGGCGATGCCTTGCCCGCACAAAACAACCGCCGGTGCCAAATCACGGGCGACCCGGCGGGTTGCCCCTACAATGCATCTTGCCAGCGCTGGCGCATGTCTCGGGCTAAAGCCCGACCGACAGGGCATTGTTTGCAAACCGTTTGCAGTTCGTGCCTACGGTTTGCGCAAAAGCGCTGCGAAGAAGCCGTCGTGGGCAGCATCGGGCCAGATGCGCCAAGTGCGCACAAGCCCGGGCATCCCTTCTACGACCCCTTCGCCCTCTTCGGGATGCAACGAACACACCGCATACAGCACCCAGCCGCCCGGCCGCGCGATGCGCAGGGCCTCAGAAAGCAAGGCGCGCTGCTCGCGCGCAAAGCCGGCGAGATCCCTTGGCCCGTGGCGAAACCAGACATCGGGGCGGCGCCGTGCCACCCCCGAGGCCGAACAGGGCGCATCCACAAGCACCGCATCGGCGGCGTTTTCGGCAAGCGGCGCCTTGGCGGCATCGGCAAGCATGCATGCGGCCGACAAGCGAAGCCGCGCGAGATTCTCGCGCAGCCGTCGCATGCGCGCGGCATCGCGCTCCACGGCCACGATGCACGCCGCGGGCGCACGCAAGGCGAGCAAGGCCGTCTTGCCGCCCGGCGCGGCGCAAAGATCCACCACGACGCGCGCGTCCTCAGGGATCGGCAAGGCCTCGGCGATCTCTTGCGCGGCGAGATCCATGACCCAGAACGCGCCTTCGGCATAGCCCGCTAGCGCCGCGATCTCCACGGGCGGGGTGAGCAGCACGGCCTGGGTGCCCGCAGGCTTTGCCGAAATCCCCTCTACCTGCGCCTTGGCCAGCCAGGCATCGCGATCGCCGCGGATGCGCAGCGTAATAGGTGGGGTGGCAAGCAGCGCTTCCGCAATGGCATCCGTGCGCGCCTTGCCGAAGGCGCGCGTCCAGCGCGCGCGCACCCAATCGGGAAGCGCATGGCCGAAGCGCGGCTCGGAGGCCACGAGCCGCCGCAGCACGGCATTCACGAAGCCCGCAAGCTTCGGCGCCAGCGCCTTCACCGCCGCCACGGTCTCGTGCACGGCGGCATGGGGCGGCGTTCCCATCACGCGCAGTTGATACGCCCCCATCGCGAGGGCCGCCGCAGCAGGCACGGGCGGTTTTTTGCGCGCGAAGCGCCGCCAGTCGGAAAGCAGCCGATGCCAATGGCGCAGGGTGCCATAGACGAGTTCATGCACGAGCCGGCGATCGGCGCCTTGCAGGCGCACACCGGCTACGGCTTCTTCCACACGCTGCCTGCGCGCAAGCACGGAAACGAGCGCGCGCAGCGCCTCGGTGCGCGCGCTCACGCGCCGAGCAGCGCGGCCCGCGCCGAGGCGAGCACGAGCCTTGGATGCACCACGCCGCGCGCATCGCGCTGGGCAAGGCCAACGAACCGCTCGCGCACGAAGACTGCATGCAGGCCCGCCTCGCCCGGCAAACCCGCCAGCCGCTGGCCGAGCACCAGCCGCCGGGCCGCCTCCTCACCAAGCACGATGCGCGGCAGAGGAGACACCCAGACCTCCACGGGCAGAAGATGCCGCGCGGGATGGGCGCGGATTTCCTCCCAAGGGCGCATGATCGTTTCCGGCCAGCCGCC
Source organism: Mariprofundales bacterium (assembly GCA_015487905.1). Taxonomy (GTDB): domain Bacteria; phylum Pseudomonadota; class Zetaproteobacteria; order Mariprofundales; family S012-25; genus S012-25. The sequence continues at coordinate 34 of WFOX01000134.1, read as the reverse complement.
CGTGGACAGCCGCCGCAAGGCGGTGATCGTGCCG
>WFOX01000133.1 GCA_015487905.1 Mariprofundales bacterium | reverse complement strand
GCGCGCGATCGCATCGCCGATCGCATAGTTGCGCACATGGCCCATGTGCAATCGTCCGGACGGATAGGGAAACATGACGAGGCAGTAGTAGCGCGGGCGGGGGTCATCGGGATCGTTGCTTGCGCGCCAGGGCGAGGCCGCCTGCCAGCGCTGTTGCCATTTCGCTTCCACCACCTGCGGATCGTAGCGCTGCATGACTCCTGCTCCTTGCCGGACTGGGCGCGATGCTGGGCGCTGCCGCCACCGAATCAAGAAACGTCAAGGCTCGTGCCGCAAGGCGGGCGCAAGCCTTGCATGCTCAGATGGCCGCCCCAGGATCCAGCCGCCTGGAGGTTGGTGTGTCCGTCGCCTTCGAAACCGGGATGGCCCGGCGCCCAGGAGGCCCTGCCGGGCGGTGAGCATGAAAAGAATCCGGGTGCTGTTTTTGTGCACCGGCAACGCCTGCCGCTCGCAGATGGCGGAAGGGTGGTTGCGGCACCTGGGCGGGGATCGCTTCGAGGTCTTCTCGGCCGGCATCGAAGCGCACGGCCTCAACCCGCGCGCGGTGGCCGTGATGCGCGAGGTTGGCGTGGATATCTCGGGCCAGCGCTCGGAAGTCCTTGATCCCGAGCTTTTGAAGACGATGGACCTCGTCATCACGGTCTGCGGCCATGCCGACGCGCACTGCCCGGCGGTTCCGGCGACCTGCGCGAAACAGCACTGGCCCTTCGACGATCCCGCCAAGGCCACTGGCACGGAGGAAGAGATCATGGCCGAGTTCCGTCGCGTGCGCGACGAGATTCGCGCGCGCGTCGAGGCCCTGCTTCGCTCCCGCCACTGAACCGCGTGCCCACAGATCTTCCGGCTTGCATTCTTTTTGAGAATGAATATCATTTTCGCACGATGCGGATGACGGCGCACCGGCGCGCGGTGCTCGCGCTGATTGAGGAGGAACCCGGACGCCACTGGAGCGCGGAGGAGGTAGCCGAGGCGCTGCGCGCGCGCGGCGTGCGCATCGGCGTGGCCACGGTCTATCGGGCGCTCGCGGCGCTCGAGGCCGAGGGGCGCATCGCCTCGGTGCAATGGCACGGGCGGCGTCGCTACGAGAGCGCCGCCAAGGCGCATCATGACCATCTGGTATGCATCCGTTGCGGGCGCGTGGAGGAGTTCTGCGATCCGGCCATTGAGGAAAAGCAGGAGGCCGCAGCATACGCGCGCGGCTTTCGTTTGCTCGGCCATCAGCTCGTGCTCTTCGGCCTGTGTGCGGACTGCCAGGAGGGCGACGGTGTTTGACGCGGCGCTGATCATGTTTCGCGAAACATTGGAGATGGCGCTTGTGCTCGGCGTGCTCTTCGCCGCCGTGCGCGGCATCGCACGCGCGCGCCCCGCGATCTGGGCGGGCGCGGCGGGCGGGGTCGTGCTCGCCGTGTTGCTCGGGATCTTCATGGAACAGATGGAGAGCGCGCTTGCCGGCGATGGCGAGTTCGTTTTCAACGCCTGCGTGCTGGTGCTGGCGAGCATCCTGCTTGGCTGGACCGTCATCTGGATGCAGCGCCACGGGCGCGAGATCGCGGCCAGGCTGCGCCAAACGGGCGAGGCCGTGGCGCGCGCCGAGGCGCCGCTCTGGGCATTGGCTGGTGCCAGCTTCGCGGCGGTGGCGCGCGAAGGCTCGGAGGCGGCCTTCTTCCTCTTCTCCGCCGCCCAGGCCAGCGGGGCCGAGGCCTGGTCCCTGGAACTCGGCGGGCTGCTCGGCGCCGGGGCCGCCGCCCTGCTCGGTTGGCTCCTCTATCGGGGAGTTGTGCGCTTGCCCGTGGGCCGGGCGCTCACCGTGGCCGGCTGGCTGCTCGTGTTCATCGCCGCCGGCATGGCCTCGCAGGCGGCCTGGAACCTCGTGCTCATCGGCTGGCTGCCTGCGCTTGGCGCACCGGTTTGGGACCTAAGCGACTGGCTTGCGCGCGACAGCAGCCTCGGCACATTGCTGCGCGTGCTCATCGGCTATGACGATGCGCCCAGCCCCATGCAGGTGCTTGTCTTTGTGCTCACACTGGGTTGGCTTTCCTGGGCCTATGCGCGGGCGCGCTCAGGCGCCGAGCGCGCGCACGATCCGCGCTAGCGCCTCCTCCAGCTCCGCCTCGGCGACCGCAAACGAGATGCGCACGCAGCCCGGCGCGCCGAAGGCCGAGCCGGGCACGACGGCCACGCCTTCCTCTTCCAAAAGCCGCTCACAGAAGCGCGCATCGTCTTCGTTTGCGGGCAATGCCGCCGCAAGATCGGGAAAGGCATAGAAGGCCCCTTCCGGCACGGGCAGATGGACGCCGGGCACGGCGCCGAGCGTCTCCACGACGCGGTCGCGGCGGCGCTGGAAGATGCGGTTCATCTCGGCGATGCCGTCGTCTTCGCTTGTGATCGCGGCAAGCGCCATGCGCTGCGCGATGGAGCAGGGATTGGAGGTGCTCTGCCCCTGGATCGCGATCATCGCGCGGATGATCTCGGCTGGCCCCGCCGCGAAGCCGATGCGCAGGCCCGTCATGCGGTAGGCCTTGGAGGCGCCGTCCACGATCACGGTGCGTGCGGCGAGATCCGGCGCCACCTGGACAATGGACACATGCTCGACACCGTCAAAGAGAATCTTGCGGTAAATCTCGTCGCTCGCGATCCAGATGGAAGGATGCGCGCGCAGCACCTCGGCAAGCGCGGCAAGCTCCTCGCGCGTATAGCGCATGCCGGTCGGGTTGGATGGCGAGTTGAGCACGAACAGGCGCGTGCGCGGCGTGATCGCCGCATCCAGCGCCTCCGGACGCAGCCGGAAGCCGTCCTCGGCGCGCGTGGGCACGATGACGGGCCGCGCCCCCGCAAGCTTGGCCATCTCGGGATAGCTCACCCAATAGGGCGCGGGGATGATCACCTCATCGCCCTCGCCCAGCAGCGCGAGCATGAGGTTGAACAGCGCCTGCTTGCCGCCCGCCGTGATCACGACTTGCTCGGCGGCCACCGCAAGGCCCAGTTCCTCGCGGAACATGCGCGCGACCGCCTCGCGCAGCTCGGGAATGCCGGCGGCAGGCGTGTAGCGCGTGAATCCCTCGGCAAGCGCCTCGTGCCCGGCCTTGATCGCCGCAGGCGGCGGCGGCAGGTCGGGCTCGCCGACCGCAAGCGAGATCACCCGCCGCCCTTGGCGGCGCATCTCGGCGGCGCGGGCATTGAGCGTAAGCGTGGCCGAGGGCTTGAGTGCGGCGATGCGACGAGCCAGTCCCATGCGCCAATCATGGAAACGAAAAGGGGCCAAGGCAAGTTGCCGCAGGCTTTCTTCTGATGGCTGGGAGCAGTCAATGAAGAATGCCAGCAAGCACACCTCGACATCTTTCGCAAACATGATCAGGCGGGACCGAACGCCGTCGGCGCATCATGAGGTCGGAAAAAGCTCCGCAGGCAGGCGCACGAGCCTCGGCGCCTCGCGCACGACGAAGTCCGCGAATGCGCGTGCCGCTGGCGACAGCGCACGATCGCGCCGATGCACGAGCCGCCACTTGCGCATGATCGGAAAGCCCTCCACATCCAACACCACGAGCCTTCCAAGCGCAAGCTCCATCTCCAAGGTGTGCGCCGAAACGACGCCAAGCCCCAGCCCCGCCTCCACGGCTTGCTTGATCGCTTCGGAGGAGTGCATCTCCATGCGCTCGCTGCGCGTAAAGCCGCGCGCGGCCAAAAAGCGCTCCACGGCTGCGCGCGTGCCCGAGCCTTCCTCGCGCACGATGAACGGCTCTTGCATGACCTCGGCGAGCGGAATGCGCGTTTTGCCCGCCAGCGGGTGATCGGGCGGCGCGATCACGACCAGCGGATTGTCCAAAAAGGCGCGCTCCACAAGCGGCGCATCGGAAGGCGCCTTGCCCATGATGGCAAGATCGGTCTCGCGCTCAAAAAGCGCGCGCAAAAGCCCCGCGCGGTTGGCCACGGCAAGTTTGAGCTCAATCCCGGGATGCTTGGCAAGAAAGCGCGCGAGCAGCTTCGGCGCAAAGTAGTTCGCCGTGCTTGCGACCGTAATGTGCAATCGCCCGCGCGCAAGACCCTTGAGTGCCGCAAGCTCCTCTTCAGCCTGCGCAAGCGCCTCCAACGCGCGCCGTGCATGGGCGATCAGCACGCGCCCGGCCTCGGTCGGCACGACCCCCTCGCGCGTGCGCTCAAACAGCGCCATGCCAAGGCGCGCCTCAAGCTCGCGCACCTGCATGGACACGGCCGGCTGCGTCATGAAAAGCTGCTCCGCAGCCTTCGTAAAGCTTTGCGTGCGCGCGACCATGTCCAAAATGCGCATCTGCCGCGGCGTAAGCTGCATCCCGCTACCCCCATAAGAAACTCTGATGCAAGGCATCATAAACGCTGAGTGTTGCTGATGGAAGCGCGCGGCTATGGTGCGGCCTGCGGGGCGCGGCCCCGACATCCAGCAAAAGGAGGCGCTTATGCCTTACGATCAATCGCATCGCTATGTGGATCTGAGCCTCAATGAGGAGGAGCTGATCAAGAACGATCAGCATGTGCTTGTGGCCTATCGGCTCAAGCCTGCGCCCGGGCACGACTTCAAGGCGACGG
>WFOX01000132.1 GCA_015487905.1 Mariprofundales bacterium | reverse complement strand
TGCAACGGCATTCTCTTCAATCACGAATCGCCATTGCGCGGCGAAACCTTCGTGACACGCAAGATCACGCGGGCGCTGACACGCATCAAGCTGGGGCTACAAAAATGCCTCTACCTTGGCAATCTGGATGCGAAGCGCGACTGGGGCCATGCGCGTGACTATGTAGAGGCGATGTGGCTGATGCTGCAGCAGGACGATCCCGACGATTATGTGATCGCCACGGGCGAGCAGCATTCGGTGCGCGAGTTCGTGGAGCTTGCCGCCGCCGAGCTAGGCTGGCGCATCACTTGGAAGGGTGAGGGCGTGGAGGAAAAGGGCTACACACAGGACGGGCGCTGCATCGTCGCCGTAGATCCGCGCTATTTCCGTCCCGCCGAGGTGCACACGCTTTGCGGCGATGCCACCAAGGCGCGCGAAAAGCTCGGCTGGCAACCGAAAACGAGCTTTGCAGAGCTTGTGCGTGATATGGTGCAAGCCGATTTCGCGCTCGCAAAGGAAGAGCTAGAACGCGCGCAAAACCCCCTTTGATTAGGCTTAAAAGGCTACGCCCGCATTGCATTGCCCCTTCCCGCAGCTAAGCCACCAGCGGGCATCCTTCATCGTGCGAACGCCGATCGCACCGCCAAGCCAAAGCCCCGCCGTCACATCCGAAAGCCAATGTCTTCTCTTGGCCACGCGCGCATAGGCCGTGGCAAGCGCAAGCGAAACCGCCGCGCCCTTAAGCCAAAGAGGCGCGCCGTCATCGGCAAGCGCGGCTCCTGCCGCCGCAGCGGCAAAGCTCGTATGCCCTGAGGGAAACGCATGCCAGGCATCGCGCAAGGAACCCGGCCGAAAGCGCCAAGGGCCGGCCCTGCGCTCGGGCCGCGCGCGCCCCACGCCCACCTTCACAACGCCTGCGGCCACGGCAGCGAGCGCCCCCGCCTCCAGATAGCGCCAAGCGGCCTCGCGATCCTCGGGGAAACGCACGCCGGCAAGCGCAAGCGGCGCAATCAATCCCCAGGCGTTGCCAATCTTCGTCAGCGCATTGGACGCAGGCCATTTTCCTTGGGTCGCCCGATCTTGGGTCGCCGCAAGCGCAATCGTGGCGGCGGCCACCCCCACCCACTTCCATGCGCTTATTTGCTTTGCTTGCACGCTGGCTTCGCCCGCATTGGCACACCCGGCAGCAAGCAACCACGCGCACAGCCAAGCAAGCGCCCTTCTTCGCATCGCACGCGAGCCTAGCGCGCAGCAAAACGCAACCGAAACAGGTGGCGGCTGCGCGGCTCGTGCCCCCGCCCTATCCTTGCCGCATGCGCTTGCATCTGATGGGTATCTGCGGTGTGGCGATGGCGGGGCTTGCCCGGCTTGCGCACGAGGCAGGTTGGACGATCACCGGCTCCGATCGCGCAGCTTGGCCGCCTGCCTCCGAGCGTCTCGCCCGGCTTGGCATTGAGGTGAAACCCTTTGCCCCGCAAAACCTTGAGCCTGCACCGGATCTCGTCGTCGTCGGCAATGCGATCAGCCGCGGCAATCCCGAGCTGGAAGCAGCGCTGGAAACAGATCTTCCGCTGGAATCCCTCCCCGGATTTTTGGCTAAGCATGTGCTGCCGGGGCGCAAGCGCGCAGTGGTGGCGGGCACGCATGGCAAAACGACGACGACGGCGCTTCTCGCCTGGATTCTGGATCAAGCGGGCCTTGCGCCGGGATTTCTGATCGGGGGGCTGCCCGAAAACTTCCCCGACGGTGCAAGGCTTGGAAAAGGCATGCCCTTCGTGCTGGAAGGCGACGAATACGACTCGGCATTTTTTGACAAACGCAGCAAGTTCGTGCACTACCGGCCGCATGTGCTCGTATTTTTGAATCTGGAGTTTGATCACGCCGATATTTTCCCAGATCTTGAGGCCATCCGCGCGCAGTTTCGCCAAATGTTGCGCACGATGCCGCGCTCAGGACTCGTCGTTGCGGGCACGGATGCCGAGGTGCGGCGCACGCTGGCCCAAGAATGCTATGCGCGCGTGATCTATGCAGGAGAGACCGGCGACTGGCGCTGGCGACCTCTTGCCGAGGACGGAAGCCGCTTTGAGGTGCATGCGCCCGATGGCGCGCGCACCGAGATCACATGGCCGCTTGTGGGCACCCATTTTTGCGCTGATGCCTGCGCGGCCATCGCCGCCGCCTGCGAGGGCTTTGGGGTGGCGCTTCGCGAGGCCGCAGCCGCAGCAAGCCGCTTTGCAGGTGTGCGGCGGCGCATGACGCATGTGGGCGAGGCCAACGGCGTGCGTGTGTTTGAGGACTTCGCGCATCATCCAAGCGCGATTGCAGCCGTGCTTGCCGCCATGCAAGCGCGACGCAAAAAAGAAGGGCGAACAGGCAAGCTTTGGGTGGTGCTGCACCCGGCCAGCCAAACGATGCGGCGGCGCGTGCATGAGGCGCGGCTGCCTGCGGCGCTGGCCGCAGCCGACCATGTTTTGATCGCGCGGCCGGAAACGAGGGGGATTCCTGAGGCTGAACGCCTGCGCCCCGAGCGCGTGGCCGCCGCCTTGGGCACGAAGGCCCAGGTGGTGGATGCGCCGGAGGAGGCGCTTGCCGTGCTTGCGCAAATGCTTGTGCCCGGCGATGACCTGCTCGTGCTCACCAACGCCGACTTCGGCGGGCTTCCCAGGCGCGTGCTCGCTGCATTGGCGAAGGGGTGAGAGGCTGCGCGCATGAGGCCCGCGCGCGCCGCGCAGGATTGCTCGGATGCGTATCTGGATTGTCGGCCGCTTTCCCCGGAGGCAGGTGCGGGTGCCCCGACGCCCCCCCAGAATGGTGCCGGCGTGGGTGTCGGAATGGATGTCGGGCGAAAGCCCGACCTACAGGCCGTGTTGGAAATGTTTTGCAAGGATTTCCTGTAGGTCACCCTTTAGGGCGACAAGGCGTCGCAACCGCACCTGCAAAGCGAAAGGCGCACGGCTAGGCTTCGGCTCCGGCGGCTCCAGCCGCCGGTTTTTCATGCCCGCACAAAGGAGGCCCTTTCCCGATGCCGCGCCGCGACGACATAGAATCCATCCTCATCCTCGGCGCCGGGCCGATCGTGATCGGTCAGGCCTGCGAGTTTGACTACTCAGGCGTGCAGGCCTGCAAGGCGCTCAAGGAAGAGGGCTATCGCGTGATCCTCGTCAATTCCAACCCGGCCACGATCATGACCGATCCCGAGTTCGCCGACGCGACCTACATTGAACCGATCACGCCCGATGTCGTCGCGCGCATTCTGGAAAAGGAACGGCCCGATGCGCTCTTACCCACGCTCGGCGGGCAAACCGCGCTCAACACGGCGATGGCGCTTGCCAAGGACGGGGTCTTGGATGCGCTCGGCATTGAGATGCTCGGCGCCAAGCCCGAGGTCATTGAACGCGC
>WFOX01000131.1 GCA_015487905.1 Mariprofundales bacterium | reverse complement strand
GCCACATGCATGCCGATGAAGCCCGCCGCACCGGTCACGAGCACCCGCATCGCCCTCTCCTTCTCCACCAGCAGGAATGCCGCGCGCACGCTAACATGCGCGCCCCCGATCGCCATGCCGAAGGAGCAAGCGATGAGTGTGCGCACGCGCTTTGCGCCGAGCCCCACCGGGATGCTGCACATCGGCGGCGCCCGTACGGCCCTGTTCAGCTACCTCTTTGCGCGCCGCCACGGCGGCAAGTTTCTCTTGCGCATCGAGGACACGGATCGCGAGCGCTCCACGCCCGAGGCGATCCGGGTGATTTTGGAGGGGCTTGCGTGGCTCGGGCTTTCCTGGGATGAAGAACCCGTCTATCAAAGCCGGCGCGCAGCGCGCCATCTGGAAATCGCCGAGCGGTTGCTCGCCGAGGGCAAGGCCTATCGCTGCTATTGCACGAAAGAGGAGCTGGAGGCGATGCGCGAGGAGCAGCGCCGCCGCGGCGAAAAGCCGCGCTACAACGGGCGCTGCCGCCACCGCGAGGATCATCCCGAAGATCGCCCGTTCGTGATCCGCTTCAAGGCCCCGCTTGCGGGTGAGACGGTCGTGAACGATCTCGTGCTCGGGCGCGTGTCCTTCGCCAATGCCGAGCTGGACGACCTCATCCTCGTGCGCTCGGACGGGACACCCACCTACAACCTCGCCGTCGTCGTGGACGATCACGACATGGGAATCACGCATGTGATCCGCGGCGCCGATCATCTGAGCAACACGCCGCGGCAGATCCAGATCTATGAAGCGCTTGGCTGGCAGGTGCCCGCCTTTGCGCACATCCCGCTCATTCTGGGGCCCGACGGCGCCAAGATGAGCAAGCGCCACGGCGCCACCGCCATCACCGAATACCGCGAGCAGGGGTATCTGCCCGAGGCGATCGTGAATTTCCTTGCGCGGCTTGGCTGGTCGCACGGCGATCAGGAAACCTTCACGATGGAGGAGCTTGAACAGCTCTTTGATCTTGGAAGTGTGGGCAAGGCGAACGCGCGCTTCGACCCGAAGAAGCTGGACTGGCTTGCGGGCTGGCACATGCGCCGCGCGGACGATGCGCGCCTGGCCGAGCTCGTGAAGCCCTTTCTTGCGCGTATCGGCGTGGATGAGGCCGCGCTTGCGCGCGGCCCCGAGCTGGTGGCGCTCATGCCGCTGCTCAAGGAGCGCGCGAAAACGCTCGTGGAGCTTGCCGAGCTCGCGAAGCCGTTTTATCGCGCGCCCGAGGACTATGATGAGAAGGCCGTGAAAAAACATCTGAGGGGCGCGGCCTGGGAGCTGCTTGCGCGCTTCGTGCAGGAAGCGGAAGCCCTCAAGGACTGGAATGCAGAAGCCCTGCATGCCCTCATTCGCCGCATTTGCGAGGAGGCGGGCGCAGGCATGGGCAAGCTCGCGCAGCCGATCCGCATTCTGCTCACGGGCCGGGCCGTTTCGCCGCCGATCGATGCGACGCTCGCGCTCATCGGCAGGGAGGAGTCGCTGCGCCGGCTGCGCGCGGGGATGCGCAGGCTTCAGTCCTAGCGCCGAAAGGCGCGCTGCGCGTGCAAGAGATACGCCTCAGCAAGCATCTGGACCTCATCGGCGAACAGGCCCTTGCCGGGCGCCATCCCCAGCCCCCGCAGCATGCGCGCTTCGGTTTCCTCATGTGCTTCCAAGGAGCCGTCCGCGAGGATGTGCAAGACCCGATGCCCTTGTGCGTGCAGATAGCGCGCGATGAGCAACCCGCGATGGCAGAAAAGCGGGTCGCGCTCGGCGCACATGAGAGCCGTGCGCGCCGCCTCGGCGAGCGCAAGGATCGTGGCGATCCCGCGCTGAAAGCGCGCATCACCAAAGGCGCGCTCGGGCGCAAAGACTGAGTGCACGCTGCGCCCGCCAAGCTCCCGCCCAAGCCAAAGGTAGCGGATGCCTGCATCCTTCAGCGATGCGGTGAGTGCTGCGCGCGCAAACTGCGGATGGCGGCGGCTTACGGGATGCGCGCGCACATCCACGAGGCACGCAATCCCGTGCCGCGCGAGCAGCGCAAGGAAGTCCGCCAGCGGATGGTTGGAATGGCCGATCGTGTAGATCACGCCTTCGGCACGAGCCCTTGCGCGACAAGCCACCTGCGCGCCTCCTCTTCATCCGCGAAGGCGCCATCCAACTGCGCCTCATAGGCGCGGCGGATGATCTCGCCCATCCTCGGCCCGGGTGAAACGCCGAGCGCCAAAAGCATCCTGCCCTGCACGATCGGGCGCGGCTTTTGCGCCTCCGCCTCCAGCTTGCGCGCAAGCGCCAGCCAGGGCGCGGCGGGATCGGCAGGCGGCTTGGGCGGGCGGGCGCTCGCATCGGCCTCCACGAGCCTTGCCCAGAGCGCGATCGTGGCCGGCGCAAGCCGCACAGCGAGCCTGCGCACGGCGCGCGGCGTGGGCTTGCCGTGCATGTGCGCAAGGTGCTCGGCCACGAGCGGAATCACGAGAGAGGCGAGCCGCTTCGGCGCGCCGATGCGCGCAAGAAAGCGCTTGGCCAGCTCCGCGCTTTTCTGCGCATGGCCGGGCGAGCGGATGCGGCCCTTTTCATCGCGCGTCGTCGTTGCGGGCTTGCCGAAATCGTGCGCAAGAATCGCGAACATGAGCGCCTCGCGCTCGGTGCCGCCGATCTCCTCGCGCGCGCAGACCTCGTGCATGCG
>WFOX01000130.1 GCA_015487905.1 Mariprofundales bacterium | reverse complement strand
TTTTCGTGCTGCTCCTTGTTCTTGGCGGCCACAGGGCAGTTCCTGCGCCGCATGCAAATCTCTTCATAGCAGAAGTGCGTGCGCGTATAAAGCCCCAGCCAGTCCAAAAACTGCTTCATGTAGTCTTCGCTAATATCACCTTCCTTGAGGTGCCGTTCCAAGTCGTCCACATAGCGAAAGAGCTGCTTGTGCTGGGCGTCAATCTCAGGATCGCCCGTGGAATACTCTTCCGTCCACTCCACCATGCAAACGCCTCCTTGCCTCAGACGCTTGCCGCGCAGTGTAGCAACCGCACGCCCAGGCCAAAAGCCCGCGAAAACTTGACCCAAGCCTATGGGTATTTAGGATGGGTTGCGAGATTTCCGGGCGAGGAGGCGGCCATGCAGCTTACGAGCAAAGCGCGCTATGCGGTGGCGGCGATGATGGATCTTTGCCGGCATGCCGAGGAGCGGCCCGTGCCGCTTGCGGCGGTGGCGGCGAGACAATACATCTCGCTTTCGTATTTGGAGCAGCTTTTCCGTCGCCTGCGCGAGGCGGGGCTTGTGGTGGCGACGCGCGGCCCGGGCGGCGGCTATCGGTTGGCGCGGCCAGCGGAGACGATTTCCATTGCCGAAATCATCCGCGCGGTCGGGGAGCCCGTGCAAACGACGGGTTGCGGCGGCGGGCCGCGCGGCTGTCGGCCCGATGGCTCGCGCTGCGATGCGCATGCGCTGTGGACGGCTTTGGAAGCGCACATTGAATCGTTCCTTTCGGGGGTGACGCTCGCGGAGGCCGCAAACGGAGAGATTGCCGAGAAGGCTTCGGCGCTTTCCGAGGCCGCATGAAGCGCGTGTTTTTGGATTACAACGCCACCTGCCCGCCGCTTGCCGAGGCGATAGAGGCCTTTGCGCGCACGGCGCGCGAGGCGGGCGGCAATCCTTCCAGCTTGCACTGGTCGGGGCGTGCGGCGCGCAAGACCTTGGAGGATGCGCGTGAGGCGCTCGCGGCCTTCGTGGGCGCGGATCCCGGCGAGATCGTGCTCACCTCGGGCGCCACGGAGGCCAACAACCTCGCCATTGCGGGCGTGCTCGCGGAGGCCCCGCGCGGCGAGATCGTGATTTCGGCCATTGAGCATCCCTCCGTGCGCGAGGCGGCCAAAGCATGGGCGGCCCGTTTCGGCCATCGCGTCGTGGAGGTGCCGCCCGAGCGCAATGGGCGCATTTCAGCCGAGCGCTTTTGCGCCGCAGTCTCCTCATCCACGCGGCTTGCGTGCTTGATGTGGGCGAACAACGAAACGGGCGTGATTCAGCCCGTGGAAGAGGTCGTCTCTGCACTGGCCGCGCGCGGGATTCCGGTGCTTGTGGACGGCGTGCAGGCGCTCGGCAAGATTCCCGTGGATGTGCATGCGCTTGGGGCGGATTTCGTGAGCTTTTCCGCGCACAAGATCGGCGGCGTCAAAGGCGTGGGTGCCTTGTTCGTGCGCCGCGGCATGCGCTTGGCGCCGCTGCTTGCAGGCGGCGGCCAAGAGCGCGGGCGCCGCTCGGGCACCGAAAACCCGCCTGGGGCTGCCGCCTTTGCGGCGGCGCTGGGGCGCGTGGATTTTGCAGCCTGCGCGTCGCTGCGCGCGCATTTGGAAGCGCGGCTCAAGGCGGCATTCGGCGAGGATGTGATGATCTTCGGTGAGGATGCGCCGCGGCTTGCCAATACGACGATGTTCGGCATTCGCGGCATGGACGGCGAGACCTTGCTCATGCAGATGGATCTTGCGGGCTTTGCGGTTTCTGCGGGCTCGGCCTGCGCAAGCGGCAAGCACGAACCCTCGCATGTGCTTGCCGCCATGCGCGCGCCGCGCGCCTATGCGCATGGGGCCATTCGCGTAAGCTTGGGGCCTGGCGTGCGCAGTGAGGATTTGGATGCCTTCGTGGATGCGCTTGAAAAGGCGCGTGAGCGGCTCAAGCTCATGGCCGGATGGGGGTAAGCGCGATGAAGCCAGAGATTGCGATCACCGAACGCGCAGCGGAGAAGTTGGCCGCCTGGCAAGCACGTGAACAAGGCGTGGGCGTGCGCTTGTGGTTGGAGCCCAGCGGTTGCTCAGGCTATGCCTACCGCTTGGAGGTGGTGCAAAAGCCGCCTGCGGATGCGCTCGCGGTGGAAGGCCAAGGCTTTACGCTCTTTGTGGATCGCGAGGACTACGCACGCGGGCTTGCGGGCCTCGTCATAGATTATCACGAGGATCTCTTGGCGCGCGGGTTCGTCTATCGCAATCCGAACGAGGTGGGGCGTTGCGGCTGCGGCAAGTCCGTGGCGCTTGCGGAGAAGTAGCGCGGTGCATGTGCTCATCTCCGTAGCGGGCCGCGATCGGCCCGGCATCGTGCGCGATGTCGCCGCTTCGTTGTTGCCGCTTGGCGCAAGCATTGAGGATTCCGCAATGACGGCATTGCGCGGGCATTTCACGATCATGATGCTCGTGCGCCTTCCGCAAGGGGTATCCTTTGCGGATCTGGGCGCTGCGCTTGCGGAGTTGGAGCGCGCAAGCGGGCTTTGGGTGCGCGCGCACCCTGTCAGCGAAGAGGATGCGGCGCGCACGCCACCTACGCCGAACCTGCGCGTGTATGTGGCGGGGGCGGATCGGCCCGGCATCGTGCATGCAATAGCGGAGGCGATTGCGGAAGCGCATGGCAATATCGTGGATGTGGCCACACGCGCCGAAGGAAGTCGCTATCGCATGGTGTTGGAGGTGGATGCACCGGATGCCGCGAAGCTGCGCCATGCGCTTGCTGAGGCGGCAAGGCGCGTGGGCGTGGAGGTGGAGCTGGGGCCGATTGCGGACGACGCGGAGCCTATGTGAGCGCCGAGCTTTGCGAGCGTGGCCGCGTGCGCGAGGTGCTCGTGCATCCGCACCCCGTCTTGCGCGCGCGTTGCACGCAGGCGCGTGCGCTTTCCCAGGCGGAGCGCCTGCGCATCGCCGCGGATCTTTGCGCCACGATGCAGGCGCATCCCTATTGCGTGGGGCTGGCGGCGCCGCAGATCGGAAAACCGTTTCGCATCGTGGTCGTGGATGCCTCGCGCGGGCGTAGATCCTGCCGCAACCACGGCCTTTTGGTGCTTTGCGATCCCGTGATCACGGCGCGCGAGGGCGTGGTGCTGGGCCGCGAGGGGTGCCTTTCCGTGCCGGATTGGACGGGCGTGGTCGCGCGCGCAGCGCGCGTGCAGTTGCGGTATTGCACGGTTGCCGGGCAAGAAGCGGAGCTGCAAGCCGAGGGCTTTGAGGCGCGCGTGATCCAGCACGAGCTGGATCATTTGGATGGGATTCTCTTTTTGGATCGCGTGCGCTCGCCGCGCGATCTCGTGCGCCGTTAGGACTTCCCGGAGCGGTTGAGCTCAATGAGCTGAAAGAGTTCCAAGCGCGAGGACGGGTTTTTCAAAAACGCGCCCGTAAGCTTGGAGGTCGTCGTCCAGGATTCAGGCTTGCGCACGCCGCGATAGCACATGCAAAAGTGCCGGCATTGCAGGATCACGGCTACACCTGCGGGTCTGAGCACCTCTTCTATGGCATTCGCGATTTGCATCGTAAGCTTTTCTTGCACCTGCAGCCTGCGTGCATAGCCGTCCACAAGCCTTGCGAGCTTGGAAAGGCCCACGACGCGTCCGTTGGGAATATAGGCCACATGGGCTTTGCCCACGAACGGCACGAGGTGGTGCTCGCAATAACTGTGCACATCAATGTCGGAGACGAGCACGACCTCATCGTATCCTTCCACCTCTTCAAAGGTTTTGAGCAGGTGCTCTTTGGGATCTTCGCGATAGCCCGCAAAGTGCTCCCACATGGCGGCGAGCACGCGCTTGGGCGTTTCGCGCAAACCCTCGCGCTCGGGATCCTCGCCCAAAAAGCGCAAAATCCCGCGCACATGCTCCAGCGCCTCCTGCACGCGCGGATCGCTCCAATCCAGCGTCTCTGGTGCCATCGGCCTGTTCCTCCGCTTAGGGTTCGCTGCGCATGATGCCCATGCAGGGCCGAAAACCCAAGCGCAGGAGAAGGAGATGCCGATCGTGGATGTGCTGCGCCACGGGGCGCTTGTGGGCGGCGTGCGCTATCGCGGCCGCCTCGTGAACGATCCGCTCAGTGAGGAAGGCTGGGCGCAGATGCAGCGCGTTTGGGAACAGTTGCGCGATGAGGTGGAGCTCATCGTGTGCTCGCCGCTTGTGCGTTGCCGCGCTCCTGCCGAGCGCTGGGCGAAGGAAGCAGGGCTTTCTCTTGTCGTGGAGGAGCGGCTCGTGGAGCTCAGCTACGGCGAATGGGAGGGCAAAACGCCAGAGGAGATTGAACAGCAATGGGGCGAACTCTTTCGCCGCTGGCGCGAAAACCCCGCAGGGCTGCGCCCGCCTGGCGGCGAGGCGCCCGAAGAGCTTTGGGCGCGCGTGCGCGCATGGTGGGATGAGATGCGGCAAGGCGCGCTGAATCGCGTGCTCGTCATCACGCACTCAGGCCCCTTGCGCGTGCTCGTAAGCCTCGTGCTCGGCGGTGATCTTGCCACGACGCGGCGCTTGCATGTGCCCTATGCCTGCTGGTCACGCATCGGCGGCGATGCGCACGCAAGCTGGCTTGTGTTTCACAATCGCGGCTAGGATGGCGCCGATACCCAAGCTAGGAGGTCGGATATGAAGCGCCTTATGGTGGTTGCACTCTTTGCGGCGGGATGGATGTTGGCTGCTGCGGCGCAAGCCGCAGGGGTGCATTTTCTTGCGCCTCAGGACGGCGCGGTCGTGCAAAGTCCGGTCAAGGTGCGCATGGCCGTGGAGGGCATGAAGGTGGCGCCGGCGGGCAAGCTCGTGCCGGGCACAGGGCACTTTCACATCCTTATTGACGAAGGGCCGATGCCGAAGGGTGTGGTGATTCCGAAGGACGCGCGCCACCTGCACTTCGGCAAGGGGCAAACCGAGGCCGTGGTAGAGCTTACTCCGGGTAAGCATCGGCTTACCTTGCAGTTCGCCGATGGATTGCACCGCTCCTACGGCAAGGCGTGGGCGCAAACGATCACGATCACGGTGCGATGAAACTTTGTTCATAAAAAAAGGGGCGCGGTGATCGCGCCCCTTTGCGTTTAGGCATGGTTCGTTATTTTCCTGCTTCCGCCTGCACCTTTTGGATGAACAAAACAAGCGATTCAATCTCGTCCTGGGAGAGCTTTTTGCCCCAGGCCGGCATCATCCTGCGGCCGTTCGTGATCGTCGTGCGCAGCACCTCGGGATCGCGGTTCATGTCTTTCAAGGCCGGGCCGACCTTCTTGCGATCCAGCGCATGGCACATCTTGCAGCGCTTGTTGTAGATCTTCTCGCCGTCGGCTGCGCTGGCCGCCTGTGCCGAGGCAGGCGCCGTAAGCACCGCGCATGCCGCCGCCATCGCCAGCATCAGGGTCATTCGTCTCATGCTTTGCCTCCTTCGTTGTGGATGTCCTTCCAAGTTTCGCGATAAAGCAGATAGAACACGATCGTGAGCAGCACGAGGAAGCCCAGCACCCACTTGCCGATCGCGCGCCGCTCAAGCTGATGCGGATCGCCGACGAAGGCGAGAAAGGCCGCCACCGCCCGCGCCTGTTCTTCCAGCTCCTTCGTCTGCGCTGGATCGTGATCCAGCCAGCCCAAGGGATCGGGCATCGCGATGCGATGGCCCGGGAAGTAGAGGTTGTAGTTGCCGTCGGGCACCTTGCCCTTGGGATCGTGCGCATAGCCCGTAAGCAGCGCATAGACATAGCGCGCACCGCCCTTGCGCGCGCGTGTGATGAGGCTGAGATCGGGCGGTGCCAGCCCGAACATCTCTTTTGCAGCCTCAGGCGGCGTCATCGGTTTGAATGTCTCCATCTTGTCGTGATCGCCTTGCAGCTCCTGGATTTCCGCATCGGTAAGCCCCAGCACCTCTCGGTATTCGCGCAGGTGGCGATATTGAAGGTAACGCAGCCCATGACAGGTCTGACAATTGCTTGTGAAGACCATCAGGCCCTTTTTGAGCGTGGCTGCATCCAT
>WFOX01000129.1 GCA_015487905.1 Mariprofundales bacterium | reverse complement strand
TCGCGCGCATCGCGATCCAGCACGCGCGCAAGGATTCTTCTCAGCGCCGCCTCCACATCCTCGGCGGGCACGGGGCGCTTTTCCAGCGCGATGCGCATGCCGCGCTCAAGCTTGTCCGGATCAAAGGCCTCGCGCGTGCCGTCCTTCTTCACGACGACGGGATAGCGGATCTCGGCGCGCTCCAGGGTGGTGAAGCGCCGTCCGCAACCCTCGCAGAGCCTTCTGCGGCGCACGGCATCGCCTTCGGCCACAAGGCGCGAGTCCACGACCCGCGTGGAGGGATGGGCGCAAAACGGGCAGCGCATCTCCCCGCTAGTAGATCGGAAAGCGCGCGCACAAGGCGCGCACTTCCTCGCGCACGGCGCGGCGCACGGAAGCATCCTCGGGGCTTTTGAGCACGCGCAGGATCATCGCAGCGATCGCGCGCGCTTCAGCCTCGCCCATGCCGCGGGTCGTAATCGCCGCCGTGCCGATGCGGATGCCGCTTGTGATCGCAGGCTTTTCGGGATCAAACGGGATTGTGTTCTTGTTGACGGTAATCCCCGCCTCCTCCAAAAGCGCCTCGGCCTCGTTGCCCTTAAGCCCCAGAGGCCGCACATCCACGCGGAACATGTGGCAATCCGTGCCGCCCGTGATGATGCGAAGCCCGCCTTCCGCAAGCGCCTCGGCCATCGCGCGCGCGTTCGCGATCGTCTGCTCCATATCGCGGCGGAAGTCGTCCGTGAGCGCTTCCCCAAAGGCCACGGCCTTGGCCGCGATCACATGCATGAGCGGCCCGCCCTGAATGCCCGGAAACACGCGGCTGTTGATGCGCTTTGCGAGCTCGTCGTCGTCGGTCATGATCATGCCGCCGCGCGGGCCGCGCAGCGTTTTGTGCGTCGTCGTCGTGATCACATGCGCATGGCCTTGCGGCCCGGGATAAACGCCTGCGGCCACAAGCCCCGCATAGTGCGCGATGTCGGCCACAAGCCAGGCGCCCACGGCGTCGGCGATCGCGCGCAGCCGCGCCCAGTCTATCGCGCGCTCGTAAGCCGAGGCCCCCGCCATGATGAGCTTGGGCTTGTGTGCCTCGGCAAGCCGCGCAACCTCGTCGTAGTCAATCCGCTCATCCTCGCGGCGCACACCATAGGCGACGACACGGTAAAGCCTTCCCGAAAAATTCACGCGCGAGCCGTGCGTGAGGTGCCCGCCATGCGCAAGATCCATGCCCATGATCACATCGCCGGGCTCCAAAAGCGCCATATAGACGGCCATGTTCGCCTGCGAGCCCGAGTGCGGCTGGACATTGACATGTTTCACGCCGAAGAGCTTGCGCGCGCGTGCCTGCGCGATCTCCTCCACCTCATCCACATAGGCGCAGCCGCCGTAGTAGCGCCGGTGCGGATAGCCCTCGGCGTATTTGTTCGTGAGCACCGAGCCTTGCGCCTCCAGCACCGCGCGCGAGACGATGTTTTCGCTTGCAATCAGCTCCAGCGTCGTTTGCTCGCGCACGAGCTCTTGCTCAATCGCGCGCGCAACCTCGGGATCCTTGGAAAGGCCCTCGTGGAAAAAGCGCTGCCGATCCATCGCCCCCTCGCAACAAGGGCCTTGCGGGCGCCCCCGCAAGGCCCGGCCTGCGCCCTAGCGGCGCTCGCGGATGCGCGCGGCCTTGCCGACGCGCTCGCGCAGATAGTAGAGCTTGGCGCGGCGCACGCGCCCGCGGCGCACGACCTCAATCTTCTCAATCATCGGCGAATGCAGCGGGAAGATGCGCTCCACGCCGACGCCATTGGAGATCTTGCGCACCGTGAAGGTGCTGGAGATGCCGTTGTTGTGGCGCGCGATCACAACCCCCTCAAACACCTGCACGCGCTCGCGCTTCTCCAGACCCTTTCTTGTCTCACGCCAGTCCACGACGCGCACATGCACGCGCACGGTATCGCCCGCGCGAAACTCGGGGATGTCCTTGCGCAACTGATCCTGAGCCACATCATCCAGCGGACGCATCGGAAACCTCTCCTTTTTGGGAAGCGTTGCGGCGCAGCCGATCCAAGAGGATCGCAAGCGCCGCCCTCACGGAAAGGGCGCGCACGCTACCTGTTCCGGCAATCGGCGACAACCACCCGGCAGGCCTCGGCAAATGCTCCCAGGCAAGCCCCCAGCCCGTGCCGAAGACGATGAGATGCGGGCCGGGAAGCTGCGGCAACTGCTCTATGGGCGTGGTCTCCGCCACGGGCGGGCGCGCCGAGGTGAACCAAAGCCGCCACGGCGCATCACAAAGCGCATCCTCCAATCTCGGGATCATGCGGATCGCAGCCAGCGCCTTGCCTCTTCCCGGATTGCGCCTGGCGCCCTCCCCTTCCATCCAGTAGCGCAACATCTCGGCGACAAGCTCGTGCATCGCGGGCGCGGGATGGACAAGATAGACGGGCGCGACATCAAAAAACGCGCAGGTGCGCGCAAAATCATGCACATCCATGGAGGTGATGGCGGTGGTCGCAACCTCCCCGAGCCGATTGCGCACGGGATGGTGCACAAGCGCCACGCCGATGCGCGCATCCTTCATGCGAGCACAAGCAAAAGCTCGCGCAAGACCTTGGCGGCGAGAATCGCCGAGCGGCCCGTGGGATCCAAACCCGGCGCAAGCTCCACGATGTCGGCGGCGACAA
Source organism: Mariprofundales bacterium (assembly GCA_015487905.1). GTDB lineage: Bacteria > Pseudomonadota > Zetaproteobacteria > Mariprofundales > S012-25 > S012-25. The sequence continues at coordinate 1,063 of WFOX01000129.1, read as the reverse complement.
TGCGCATGCGGTTCGCGGCCTCCTTCACGAAGCGCTGAAAGGCCCACCAGTCAATGCCGCCCGGCTCGGGCGTGCCCGTGCCCGGCAAAAAGGCCGGATCAAAGACATCCAGATCCACGGTGAGATAGACGGGCGCATCCCCGGCCCAGGCCACAAGCCGTTGCAGGTCTTCGTGCGCAAACGAAAGCCGTGTCGCGTACCGCTCCATCCAGGCGTATTCCTCGCGTGTGCCGGAGCGGATGCCGAGCTGGCGGATGCGCGCCGCCCCCACGCATTCGGCGGCGCGCGCGATCACCGAGGCATGCGATAGCCGCGTGCCCGTCCATTCGTCGCGCAGATCGGCATGCGCATCCAACTGCACGAGCTTGAGATCCGGATATTTGCGCACGGCGGCGCGCACGAGCGCAATCGTGATCGCATGATCGCCGCCGAGCACAAGCGGGATGGCGCCCTCGGCCAAGACCGCCTGCGCGGCTTCTTCTATCTCGGCAAGTGCCGCCGCCACATCGCCCAAGGGAAGATCCAGATCGCCCGCATCAGCAAACGATGCTTCAGAAAGATCGCGCCCGAGCACGGGCGAGAAGGTTTCAATCTGTTCGCTGGCCTCGCGGATCGCAGCAGGCGCAAAGCGCTGCCCGGGGCGGAAGCTCGCTGTCGCATCCAATGGGGCGCCGAGGATGCGCACGCGGTGGGGCGCATCAGGCGCGCGCGCAAGCCCCTCAAACATCAGGCGTGCTTCTTGAAGCGCTTTTTGAGCTTGTTCGTGATGAGCCGCCGCTTGAGCGGCGAGAGGTAATCAATGAAAAGCCTTCCTTCCAGGTGATCAAACTCATGTTGCAAGGCGATGGCCGGAAAGTCCTCAAACTCGGCCTCATGCACCGCGCCTTCCAAGTCCTGCCAGCGCACGCGGATGCGCCGCGGGCGCTCCACCTCCTCATAGATCTCGGGAAGCGACAGACACCCTTCCTCATAGCGCGTCGTTTCCTCGCTCCTCCAAAGGATTTCGGGATTGATCCACACATGCAGATCGCGCACGCCCTCCTCATTGCGCCAGACGAGATCG
>WFOX01000128.1 GCA_015487905.1 Mariprofundales bacterium | reverse complement strand
GGCAGTCTTGGCCGAGGGCGCGATCCCGCTTGTGCTCGGCGGCACGCACGAGCGCAATCGTGATCGCATGATCGCCGCCGAGCACAAGCGGGATCGCGCCCTCGGCCAAGACTGCCTGCGCGGCTTCTTCTATCTCGGCAAGTGCTGCCGCCACATCGCCCAAGGGAAGCTCCAGATCGCCCGCATCGGCAAACGATATTTCAGAAAGATCGCGCCCGAGCACGGGCGAGAAGGTTTCAATCTGTTCGCTGGCCTCGCGGATCGCAGCAGGCGCAAAGCGCTGCCCGGGGCGGAAGCTCGCTGTCGCATCCAACGGGGCGCCGAGGATGCGCACGCGGTGGGGCGCATCAGGCGCGCGCGCAAGCCCCTCAAACATCAGGCGCGCTTCTTGAAGCGCTTTTTGAGCTTGTTCGTGATGAGCCGCCGCTTGAGCGGCGAGAGGTAATCAATGAAAAGCCTTCCTTCCAGGTGATCAAACTCGTGTTGCAAGGCGATGGCCGGAAAGTCCTCAAACTCGGCCTCATGCACCGCGCCTTCCAAGTCCTGCCAGCGCACGCGGATGCGCCGCGGACGCTCCACTTCTTCATAGATCTCGGGAAGCGACAGACACCCTTCCTCATAGCGCGTCGTTTCCTCGCTCCTCCAAAGGATTTCGGGATTGATCCACACATGCAGATCGCGCACGCCCTCCTCATTGCGCCAGACGAGATCGGTCACGGCCACGCGCAAGGCGACCCCGATTTGCGTCGCCGCCAGGCCCACCCCCGGCGCGTCATACATCGTATCGGCCAAGTCCTGCACGAGCGCGCGCACCTCAGGCGCGGTGGGATCGGCCACAGGCTTGGCCTTTACGCGCAAGCGCGGATCGGGATGGATGAGGATTTCGCGCACGGCCATGTTAGAAGGTCCTTCCGTCCCAGCCCCAGAAGGCGCGCCGAGGAGAGGCAAAGGCGATGTAGATGCGCGCCTTGGGGATGCCGAGCTTCTCTTCCAAAAACGCGCAAAGCTGTGCCGAAAGATCGCGGGTGGCTTCCTCGGCCAACCCCAGCGAGCGGAAGTCCAAAAGCGCGCAGGGGTCGCCTGTGCCTGCAAAGCGCATGGCCACGGGCCGCACGATCTCCACCATCACGAAGCGCTCGGACTTGCCGAGCAGTTGCGCGGCAAGCTTGCCGAGCGCATCGGCAAGCCCATCGGGATCTGCGATTTCGGCGTTCGTGTGCAGGCAAAGATAGGGCATCTTCAGGCCTCCTTGTTGGCAAACCTGCGGATGGCGGCCAGCAGAAACGCAAGCGCCAAAAACGCGCCCGGCGGCAGGATGAAGCCGAGCGCCTTCGGATATTCGGCCCAAAGCGCATGGCCGAAGACGGCGCCTTCTCCCAGCAGCTCGCGCACGAAGCCCAAAAGCGCAAGCGCAAGCGTAAAGCCAAGCCCGACAGCAAGCCCGTCCAAAAGCGAGGGCACAACCCCATGCTTGCTCGCAAACGCCTCCGCGCGGCCCATGATCGCGCAATTGACGACGATGAGCGGGATAAACAGCCCGAGAATCTTGTGCATCTCGTGCGCCCAGGCGTCCATCGCAAGATCCACGACGGTGACGAACGCGGCGATGATCGTGATGTAAGCCGGGATGCGCACCTCGCGCGGGATGAGCCGGCGCACGAGCGAGATCACCGCATTGGAACCCACAAGCACCAGCGTGGTCGCCGCCCCCATCCAAAGCCCGTTCTTCGTCGTCGTCGTAACCCCCAAAAGCGGGCACATGCCGAGCAGATGCGCAAAGATCGTGTTCTCGCGCCAGATGCCGCGCGCGAAGATCGCGCGCGGGCTTGTGTCTGCTGCCGTGGCCGCAACCCCGTGGGCATGGCTCATCGTGCGCCTCCTTGCGCTTGTTTCTTGCGCATGCGCCCCTTGGCGTCAAGCGCGCGCCGGATCTCTTCGGCATGCGCCGCATACCAAGCAAGCGCGCGGCCGATCGCGCGCGCAACGGCGCTCGGCGTGATCGTCGCACCCGTGAACTCGTCAATGTCGCCGCCGCGCTTTTTCACCTCCCAGCGCGTGTCATGAAGGCCCCGGCCACGAAAGCCGCCGAGCCAGTCGGCGCGCGTGATCTGATCGCCAAGCCCCGGTGTTTCGCGGTGCTCCAGCACGCGCACGGCCCAGATGCGGCCATCGGGGGAAAGCCCAAGGAGCAACTGGATCGCGCCTGAGTAGCCATCGGGCGCTGTGGCCACGAACGCAAGCCCCACGAGCCTTCCGCCTGCATCGCGCGCGGGATAGATCGTGCGCCCGGCGACCCAAACGGCCTCGCGCTGCGGCGCGTTGGCATGCGCAGGCAACACCTCGGCAAGCGCCTTGTGCAAGGCCGCCTCGCGCGCGCGCTCAATCGCGGGGGCTGTCGCGCGCGCAAAGACGGCGACCAGCGCCCCGGCGACGGCGCCCACAATCGCGAGCGTAACCACAAGCCGCGCGCTCATCGCCCGTAAAGCCGCGGACGAAGATAGCGCTCCAAAAGCGGGCTTGCCGCGTTCATGAGCAAAATCGCGAACATCGCCCCCTCGGGATAGGCGCCGAAGCTGCGAATAAGCCAAGTGAGGATCCCGCAGCCTGCGCCGAAGACGAGCCGCCCCAAGGGCGTGGACGGACAGGTCACGGGATCGGTGGCCATAAACCAAGCAGCAAGCATGAGGCCGCCTGAAAGAAGATGAAACGATGCAGGCGCAAAGCGCGCGGGATCCAGCGCATGGGCGATGAAAGCCACGAGCGCCACCATCGCAAGATAGCTTGCCGGCACATGCCAGGTGATGACATTGCGCTTGACCAGCCACAGGCCGCCTGCAAGCAGAAGCAATGTGGAGGTCTCCCCCACCGAGCCCGGGCGGATGCCAAAAAGCAAATCAGTAAACGACAACCCCGCAAGCGCCTTCGTGGGATCCGTGTGCAATCGCAGCGCCGTTTGCCAGGCGCCCAAGGGGGATGCGGTTGTGATCGCATCGGCCTGCGCAAGCCCGGCAAGTCCATGCACGAAGATCGGCCAGGCCTTGGTGAGATCGTAAAGATTCACGGGCGGATGCAGCGGCATCGGCGCAATCCAAAGCGTCATCGGGAGTGGAAACGAGACCATCAAGAACACGCGCGCGGCGATCGCCGGATTGAACGGATTGGCGCCAAGCCCGCCAAAGGCGTGTTTGACGACGAGCATTGCAAAGGCCGCTCCGATGACATCCAGCCACCAGGGCGCGCCCGGCGGCATCGTCATGCCAAGCAAAAGCCCGCTTACGGCTGCGGAAAGATCTCCCAGGCGCGTGCGCACCTCCTCACGGCGCAGCCAAAGTGCAATCGCCTCCAGGGCCACCGCGGCCAGCGTGCACAGCGCAAGGTGCAAAAGAGCAAGCCAACCGAAGAGCCACACGGAAGCCATGCATGCCGGCGCAAGCGCGAGGAGCACATCGCGCATGACACCGCGGATCGTCGCGCCCGCATGCCAAT
>WFOX01000127.1 GCA_015487905.1 Mariprofundales bacterium | reverse complement strand
GGCGGATGACGCTGAAGACGGTGCGGCGCAAGCTGTTGCATGTGGCGGGGTATTTGGTGCGGCATGCGCGGCGGGTGCGGCTGGCGCTGTCGCGGGCGTATGTGTTGCTTGGGGAATACAAGCGCACGCTGGAGCGGATTCGAGGTCTTCGTCCCTTGCACGAGCCGCCCTGGCTGGTGCCGGCGTAGGCCGGGAAGCCGGGTGCATGCAAGGCCGCGCGGGACGCGCGGGCAGGGGAGGTGCATGCTGCGCCTCGTTTTCGGGCCTTGCAGGCCGCCTGAGCGGCCCCTTGCGGCTTTCGATGGCCCCCTCTTTCCCTGTTTGCCATGCCCATGATGGCCTTCCAGAGCCGATGATCCCCGCCTCTCAGCCCGCTTTCCCAAGTTTTCTGCGTCTTCCGTGGAATGGGGTGTTTTTCAACAACGACGGGCATGCGGCCGCCCCGGCCGATGCCCGACGACTTCTCGCGATGTTGGAGCATGGGAGTCCTTTCACGAGGACGCTGAGCGCCTAAGGTCTGCTGCCGGATGACGCGGAGCGGACACATTTCCCCGAATGTCTCACCAGGTAGGCCCAGGCGCGCATTACGCCACCGCGCGCAAGATGCACCGTGACACGCCGGCGCACGAACTCGGGGAAGCCGAAGCGGTGCGCGTCCTCGTAGCGATCGAGAAGCGGCCACAGCGCCTTCGGACGCGCAAGGAAGAACACGATCCCGCAAAGCCGGCTTGTGGGATCGGGCATCGCCGCCGGATACCAGGCGCGCGTGGGCACGGGTCTTGCCGCGATCCAGCCGGGCTCGGCGCGCACCGCGTGGCGCGCGAGCGCCCGCCGCACGATCTCAGGCGCGCGGCCCGTGATCAATGTCCCGTAGGCAAACAGCGCATCACGCGCGATCCCTCGCATGCAGTCCCAAGGCTTGAACGATGGCCCGGCTCATGTGCGCGCGGTTGAGCGTGTAAAAGTGCAGCCCCGGTGCGCCGCCCGCGAGCAGGGCCTCGCACTGGCGGATCGCGATCTCGATGCCGAGCTGCTCCATCGCTTCGGCATCGCCGCGCACGGGCGCGAAGCGCGCGGCAAGCCACTCGGGGATGCTCGCGCCGCACTGCGCCGAGAAGCGCGCGATCTGGTCGAAGTCGCGAATCGGCATGATGCCGGGCACGATCGGGATCGTGACGCCCATCGAGGCGGCCAACTCGACGAAGCGGAAGTAGTCGTCGTTGTTGAAGAAATACTGCGTGATCGCCACGCAGGCGCCGAGGTCCTGCTTGAGCTTGAGATAGCGCGCGTCGTCCTCAGGGCCGTGCGGCGACTCGGGATGCCCCTCGGGATAGGTCGCGCAGGCGATCGCGAAGCCGTCGCGCGCCCGGATGAAGCGGATGAGGTCGGTGGCATGGCGGAACGGGCCGGCCAACGCGGCGGGATCATCCGCAGGCAAATCGCCGCGCAGCGCGAGGATGTTCACCACCCCGGCCTCCGCGTAGCGACCAAGCAGCGCCGCCAGGCTTTCTTCGCTGGCGCCGATGCAGGTCAGATGCGCCACAGGCGTGATCGCGCCCTCGCGCGCGATCTCCACGACGATGCGCTCGGTGCGCTCGCGCGTGCTGCCACCCGCACCGTAGGTGATGGACACGAAATCCGGGCCAAGCGCGGCGAGCGCGCGATACGCTTCCCAGAAGCGCACCTCGCCCGCCTCGGTTTTGGGCGGGAAGAACTCAAACGACAGGCTTGGGGATGTGCGCGTGCGATAGAACCGATCCAGGCGCATGGCACGCTCCTTACAGCTTCGGCGGCGTCACGCCGCGCTGACCCTGATATTTGCCGCCACGGTCACGGTAGGAGACCTCGCAGACCTCGTCGGATTCCAGGAAGATCACCTGCGCCACGCCTTCACCCGCATAGATCTTGGCGGGCAACGGCGTTGTGTTGGAAAACTCGAGCGTCACATGTCCCTCCCATTCCGGCTCGAGCGGCGTGACATTGACGATGATCCCGCAGCGCGCATAGGTGGATTTGCCCAGACAAATCGTGATCACATTGCGCGGAATGCGGAAGTATTCGATCGTGCGCGCGAGCGCAAACGAGTTGGGCGGGATCACGCAGACATCGCCCTTGAAGTCCACAAAGGATTTCTCGGAAAAATTCTTCGGATCCACGACCGCCGAATGGACATTCGTGAAGATTTTGAACTCATCCGCGCAGCGCACATCGTAGCCGTAGGACGAAAGCCCATAGGAGATCACGCCGCGTCCGTCCACGCGGCGCACCTGCTCCTCGACGAACGGCTCGATCAGCCCGTGCTTGCGTGCCATGCGCCGGATCCAGCGGTCGGACTTCACAGGCATACGGCATCCTCCTCGCGCAAGCGGCCTTGCTGCATCAGCGCCTGCACCTCTTCTTCGCGCGGCAGGTGTGCGCGCGCGCCAAAGCCCGTGCAGGCGATCGCCGCCGCCGCCGAAGCATAGCGCAATGCGGGGACGAATCCCGCCCCGCGCGCAAGCGCCAGCGCCAAGGCCCCGTGGAAGACATCGCCTGCGCCGGTCGTGTCCACGGCCTCCACGCGCCAGGCGGGCATCGCGCCCGTGCGGCCTTCTTCGGCCCAGACAAGCCCGCGCGCGCCGAAGGTGATGCACACGCGCGGCGCCGTTTCGGAAAGGGCCTTCAGCATGTCCTTGGGCCTGTCGGTGCCCGCGAACTCGCGCGCGAAGCGCTCGCTGGCCGCAAGCACATCGGCCTTGGGCGCCAAACGCCGCGTGCCCTCGTGCAAGGAGCCGGCATCCAGCACAAGGGGCGCCGTGCCGAGCAGCGCAAGCGTCGCTTCGGGTTCGTGGCCGTCGGCGAGCAGCACGCGCGCCTGCACCCCGCGCGGCGCATCGGCGGCGGCGAGACGTGCGGCCGGGCGGTGATTCACAAGTGTGCGCGCCCCGTCGCGCATGCGCACGAACACAGCCGAGACGGGCGTGGGATCCTCCGTGCGCACGAGATGCGCGCACACGCCGAAGCGCGCGAAATCGCGAACAACGAGATCGCCGGCGGGATCGCGGCCCACGCGGCCTGCAAAGCAGGCGCGCCCGCCGAGCCGTGCGATCGCGCAGGCCGCCGTGGCCGCCGGGCCGCCGCCCGAAAAGGCGCGTGCATGGGCAACGGCCTTTTCGTCCGCGCCCGGAATTTCCATGACCCCGAGCGCGAGATCGAGGCAGGCATGGCCGATGCAGAGGACATCCGCGCGATGCGTCATGGTGCGCAAGCCTAACAATGAACACGCCCCGCCGGTTGGCGGGGCGTGGGTGTGCGGGTTTGCGGCTTGGTGGCCGCGCTGGTGCTTACCAGCGCGGACGGCGCTCGCGCGGTCGCGCCTCGTTCACGACGAGCCTGCGGCCCAAGTGCTCGCGTCCGGACAACGCTTCAATCGCCTCACGCGCAGCGGCGTCATCGGCCATGTCCACGAAGCCGAAGCCGCGCGAGCGGCCCGTCTCGCGATCCGTGATGATCTTCACGCTCTCGACCTCGCCAAAGGGCGCGAACAGCGCCTCGAGGTCCTCCTCCGTCGCACGGTAGGAGATATTGCCCACATAGACAGTCGTCATCGTCATGTCGTCCTTCTTTCCTGAGAGTGACCCGCGATGCGCGGGCCGGAAAGGGAAGCCGCCTGCGCCGGGACGCCCTTGGATTCACTTTCCGTGCGCCATCCTGCCGCGGGCGCTTCCGCCTGGCAAGCGCCCGTGTCTTCACCATTGCCTGCGCCCATGCGCCCGCGGGTCTCGCCGAGACCGTGTCCTCCATGCATTGCTGCACATCCACGGGCGCTCGATCACATGTTGGCACGATGGGGGATGGCTCCGGGCAGAGAAACAAATGGGCGCGCCATGCGCGCCCCTGCAGCAGCCAGTGCCGAGTTCCCTTCCAACAGGTCTCACTCATTCAGCCGCAGCGCTTCCGCGAGGCCGCGCGCCGCATCCCGTGGTCTCAATCCCTTCCAACAGGTCTCGCTCATTCAGCCTCTCCTCCCGTTCTACCGCAACCTCGCGGTGGGGTGGGGAGTCTCAATCCCTTCCAACAGGTCTCGCTCATTCAGCCCGATGCCTCCGGCGCGATGCGAAACGGCCGCCGTCCCGCGTCTCAATCCCTTCCAACAGGTCTCGCTCATTCAGCCTCTGGCCCCGCAACCCATTGGGCCGCAAGATATCCTCCGAGGCTTTCACTCGCAACCCCTGCGCGCGCCCTGCCATCGCTGCGCTGGGCGTCAAGCCCCGCAAAAAGTGCTTGCGCCCCATTTTCTCTGCACCGGAATCTTCCATCTCCACAGTAACGGATCGTTGCATCTTCCTTTCATCCAATATGTTTCTCGCGTCCCTGCGCCCGTCTGTCCGCTTGCAGGCCGGGGCGGCGGTGCGGATCGACCTGCATGGAGTGCTGCGCATCCTATGCTCACAGATATTCTCTCGCTATCTCCCTGTAGATGGGACAATACAAATGTAAATATAAACAACAACGATTCCGGATGTGTATTTGATGGGCAATCCGGTGGGGCGGTGCTAGGATGCGCCGTCTATGGCGGACGCATGGCTCGTGCTCGTGTCGGCGGTCTTCGTGCACAATTTTGTGCTCACGAAGTTTCTCGGCATCTGCCCGTTTCTGGGCGTGTCCAAGCGGCTGGACACGGCCATCGGCATGGCGCTTGCCGTGCTCTTTGTGCTTACGCTTTCCTCCACGATGTCGTGGATCATTGAAGAGGAGGTGCTCAAGCCCCTGCATCTGGAGGTGCTGCGCACGATCT
>WFOX01000126.1 GCA_015487905.1 Mariprofundales bacterium | reverse complement strand
GATGGAAACGCGCGGCTTGCGCGCTGGATTCGGCAAGGAAATCGCCTGCAAAAGGAGCTTTGGGATCCTTGCCGATTCGTGCCGCTCGTGCAGGGGTCGGCGTGAAGCGCTGGCGCGCCCGACTTGCGCGGCTTGCAGAGCATCCAAGCGCCCGCGCGATTCTTTTCGCCGTGGCCGTGGTGGAGGCAAGCGTCTTTCCGATCCCGCCGGATGTGATGCTATTGCCGATGGTGCTCGCCGCGCCTCAGACGGCCCTGCAGCTTGCATTGCTCACAAGCCTAGGCTCCGTGCTCGGTGCTGCGATCGGCTATGCGCTGGGCGCGTGGTTTTTGGATGCGCTGGCCATGCCGCTCATTGAGTTTTACCACCTTGAAGACGCCTGGCGCGCCGCTTCCGTGCGCTTTGCCGAATACGGCGCCTGGTTCGTGCTGCTGGCAAGCTTCTCACCACTTCCGTTCAAGGTCGCGACCCTCGCCGCAGGCGCCCTCGGCATGCCGTTCGGCGCATTTTTGCTTGCTTGCGTGTTCGGCCGCAGCGCGCGCTTCTTCTCCGTCGCGTTGCTCACCGCCGCGTATGGCGAGGCCTTTTTGCGCTGGGCTGAGCGCCATGCACAGATTCTCTCGGCGCTTGCCGCATTCGCCGCGGCTGTGGCCGTGATCCTGCTATGGGCGCTGGCCGGCGGCTGATCCCGCTTGCGCTTGCGCTTGCGGCCTGCACGACGCATGTGCCGCCGCCTTTGCCGCACGCAAAGGGCTATGTCGCAGGCCGGCCGCCCGTGCTCGTGTATCTCGTGCGCGAAGGGGATACGCTTTACGCCATCGGCAAGCGCTTCGGCATCCCCTGGCGACGCATCGCCGAGCGCAACCACATCGGCCCGCCCTATCACATCGTGGCCGGCCAACGGCTCGTGATTGATCTGCGCGCGCGCGCAAAGCCGCGCCATCGTCGCACAAAGCGCACGCGCATTCGGCTTGCATTGGAGGCGCACGAAGGCCCAGAGATCCACATTCGGCTAAGCTCGCAGCATCGCAAGGCCAAGCGCGCCCATCGCCCCAAGCGCAACCCGGAAATCCATGCGCGCCGCCCTGCATCCCCGCCGCGCCGCGCCGCGCACCACACCCCCACGCCGGAGCTGCGCGCGGGGCATGCCCCGGCCACAAGGCTTCCCATCCGGTTGATTTGGCCGGTGAAGGGCATCATCACCTCGCGCTTCGGCCGCCGCCACGGGCGCTGGCATGATGGCATTGACATCGCCGCACCGCGCGGCACGCCCGTGCACGCCGCAGCCGCAGGCGTGGTGATCTATGCGGATCATCGGCTTACGGGCTATGGCAACCTCATCATCATCCGCCATCCGCACAACATCTTCACGGCCTATGCGCACAACGAACGCATGCTCGTGCGCAAGGGCGAGCATGTGCGCCAGGGCCAAGTGATCGCCACCGTGGGCGCCACGGGCCGCGCCACAGGCCCGCATCTGCATTTTGAGGTGCGCATCGGGCCAAGGCCCGTGGACCCGCTTGCGTATTTGCCGCCGCGCTGAAAGCATGCGCGCAAGCTTGGGGAGGTGTGCGAGGACGCATTGAGCAGAGTCAAGGATCTCTCTGACCCCACGAATGCGTATCTGCGCGAGGTCGCGCGCCATGACCTTCTCACACCCGAAGAAGAGGTAGAGCTCGCCCACCGCATCGCCGCAGGCGATGAACAGGCGCGCAAGCGCATGATTGAAGCGAACCTGCGGTTGGTCGTGAGCATTGCGCGCCGCTACCTCGGGCGCGGGCTTGCGCTTGCGGATCTCATTGAGGAAGGCAATCTGGGCCTCATCCATGCCGTGGAGAAGTTTGATCCCGCGCATGGCTGCCGCTTTTCCACATATGCGACTTGGTGGATCCGCCAAGCGATAGAGCGCGCGATTTTGAATCAAGCGCGCACGGTGCGCTTGCCCGTGCATGTGGGCAAAGAGCACTTGGCGCTTTTGCGCACGCAAGGCGCGCTGCGCGCGCGGCTGGGCCGCGAGCCTACGCTTGAGGAAATCGCGGAAGCGATGGAGTGCTCGCCTGAGCGTGTGGAGCAGTTGCTCGCCGCAGCCCGCACGGAAGACAGCGCCGATGCGCAGCTCAGCGAAGACGGGGACTTCACGCTTTACGATGTCCTGCCGGATCCGAATGCGCCGGATCCCGAGCACGAGGCCCATTGCGCACGCTTGCAAAAGCTCGTGCAGCGATGGCTGGATGCGCTTGGCGAGCGCGAGCGCGAAGTGGTGATCCTGCGCTTTGGGCTTTGCGGCGTGCGCGAGCCTTGGACGCTGGAACAAATCGGTCAGCGCATGGGGCTTACGCGCGAGCGCATCCGCCAAATCCAAATGGAGGCGCTCAAAAAACTGCGCGCGATTGCGGAAGCCGAGCGCATCACGCCGGAGGAAGCGTTATGACGGCCAAGCCTGCGCCGAACTATTTGGATTACATTCGCGAAATTCCGGACTTTCCAAAGCCCGGCGTGCTTTTCCGCGACATCACGCCGCTGCTCGGCGAAGGCGATGTGTTTGCGGCGGCCGTGGGCGAGATGGGCTGCTTCGTGCCGGATGATGCGGATGTGATCGTGGGAATTGAATCGCGCGGTTTCATCTTTGGCGCGGCGATTGCGTTTGCGCGCAATCTGGGCTTCGTGCCCGTGCGCAAACCCGGCAAGCTCCCGGCGGAAACGCATGCGATTGAATACGAGCTGGAATATGGCGTGGATCGCTTGGAAATCCATCGCGATGCGCTTGCACCGGGCAAAAAGGTCGTGGTGGTGGATGACCTGCTTGCCACAGGCGGCACGGCCTATGCGGCGGGCAAGCTCGTGCAGGATCTCGGCGCCGAGCTTGCGGGTTTCGTGTTTTTCATTGAGCTTGTGGATCTCAAGGGCCGCGCCAAAGTGGAAACGCTTGCGCCGGTGTTTTCGGTGCTTCCGCTGGAAGGCTAGGATTTTTATTCCCATGCCCCTGTAGCTCAGTCGGATAGAGCGTCCGCCTCCTAAGCGGAAGGTCGCAGGTTCGAATCCTGCCGGGGGCGCCAGACTCTCCCGTCCATGTCCGTGCGCATTTGTCCGCATTCGTCCATTTTGCATTGCAGAACAAAGGATTTCAGGGACGGGCAAGCGTCCGTGCCCGTCCATATCCGTTCGGCTCCATGCGCCGCAATCCAACGCATTTGTCGGTATATACCGCCGCCGCCTTGGACAGCATGCCCCACAGATACCGCCATCTGCGCAAAGACTCCCCCGCTCGTCCATATCCGTGCGCATGCGTCCCCATTCGTGCGCACGCATGCGCGCGGCACGCCGTCCGCCTCCGTCCGCGCCCGTCCATATTCGTTCGCATGCGTCCATCACCTTTGCGCCTGCGTGCCTTTCCCGGTCGCCTTCGATTCCCGCAATCCACCGAAGGCCGCAATCCACCGAAGGAGGGAACCGCATGCTCACCGCGCTCAAGGTCCGCAAGGCCAAATGCCCGCCCGACAAACGCCGGATCAAGCTCTACGACGGCCAGGGCCTCTACCTCCTCGTGACCGACAAGGGCGGCAAATACTGGCGCATGGACTACCGCTACAACGGCAAGCGCAAGACGCTCGCGCTCGGCGTCTATCCGGAGGTCTCCCTGGAAGAAGCCAGAGAAGCAGCCCTCAAAGCCCGCAAGGCGCTGCGCCAAGGCATAGATCCCGTCCTCGCCAAACGACTGGAACGCGCTCAAGGAACGACCGTGCGCGAGCTTTACGAGGAATGGTTTTCCCGACACAGCAAGACCATTGCACCCAAAACCGCCGCACGCATCACATCCCTCATGGAACGCTACACATTGCCGATCATCGGAAACATCCCCGTTCAGCAGATCACACCCCAAACCGTGCTCTCCGTGCTGCGCGTGCTGGAAGCGCAAGGCAAGATCTCCTCCGCACACAAGCTCCGCAAGATCATCGGCCAACTCTTCCGCTACGGCCTCGCCACAGGCGCGGTCATGATGGAT
>WFOX01000125.1 GCA_015487905.1 Mariprofundales bacterium | reverse complement strand
CGCGCGCGTGCCTGGAGCTTGGCTGCGAGGGCCGCATCGTGATCGTGGCCGGCCCCGGCAACAACGGCGGCGACGGCTGGGCGGCGGCGGTGTTCTTAAAGCAGATGCAGGTGCCCGTGCGCGTGGTCGCGTTGCGCGCCCCTGAAGCCCTTCGTGGCGATGCCGCGATCTGGGCGCGCCGCGCCGAGCAAGCGGGTGTCGCGCTTGTGCATGCCGGGGATGATCCTGAGGTTCTCAAGCGCGAGGTGGCGCAGGCAGCGCTTGTGGTGGATGCGATCTTCGGCACGGGCCTTGCGCGCGCGCTTGAAGGCTTCTGGGCCGAGGCCGCGCGCATCCTCTCGTCCGCGCATCGGGTGCTCGCCGTGGATCTGCCTTCGGGCGTGGAGGCCACCACAGGCGCCATCCTCGGCGAGGCCGTTTTGGCCACGCACACGCTGCCGATTGCGGCCTACAAGCGCGCGCATTTTCTTGCGCCCGCGCGCACGCGCATGGGGAGATTGCTTGCGCCGGCGCCGATCGGCATTCGGGCTAAGACCATCGCCGAGGCCGCGGATGAAGGCTGCGCGCGGCTTTTGGATCCCGCGGCACTGGAAAAGGTCTTTCCGCCGCGCGCTTGGGATACGCACAAGGGAAGGCAAGGGCGCGTGCTCATTCTGGGCGGGGCACCGGGCACGCTCGGTGCGCCTGTGCTCGCGGGCTGGGGCGCGATGGCGGCGGGCGCGGGGCTGGTCTCGCTCGGCGTGGATGAGGAGATCGTCCTGCCGCTGGCCGCGGCCCATCCCGAGCTTATGGTGCGCCCCTTGGATGCCGCGCGCGCTTGGCCGGCCGATGCCATCGTGGCTGGCCCGGGATGGGGCACCACGCTTGCGCGTGTAAAGGTGCTTGCGGAACTTTTGGGCCGCGAGCAGCCGCTTGTGCTGGATGCCGATGCGCTGGCGCTCATCGCCGAAACCGAGGCCCTGCGCGCGCGATTGCGGGCAAGGGAAGCCCCCACGGTGCTCACGCCGCATCCGGGCGAAGCGGCAAGGCTTTTGGGCACGGACACCGAGGCCGTGCAGCGCGATCGCTTCGGCGCAGCCAAAAGCCTTGCCCAGGATCTCGGCTGCCTCGTCGTGCTCAAGGGTGCAGGCACGATCCTCGCAACCCCTAAAGGCGAAAGCTTCGTGTGCCCCATCGCGGTGCCGCAGCTTGCCTTTGGCGGGGCGGGCGATGTGCTTGCAGGCGCAATCGGGGCGCTTTTGGCGCGGCGTGCGCATGCGCTTGCGCCCGTGGAGGCCGCAGCCGCCGCCGTGCTCCTCCATGCGCTGGCCGGGCGCAAAAGCTGGCGCCCGAAGGGGCTGGCCGCGCGCATCGCCAAGCTGCGCCTGCAACTGGAGCAGGGCTGATGTTCACAGGGATTGTGCAGGATGTGGGCGAGATCGTCGCTTGGGACAAGGCCGCGCACGGCGTGCATCTGCGCGTGGTCACCAACCTGGATACGGCGCGCATGGCGCTTGGCGATTCCGTCGCCGTGGATGGCTGTTGTCTTACGATCGTTGCGCACGAGGCCGGGGTGCTCGGCTTTGATCTTTCCGAGGAAACGCTTGCGCGCACGCGCTTTTCCGCGCTTGGCGTCGGGGCGCGCGTGAATCTGGAGCCGGCCTTGCGCGCGGGCGACCCGCTCGGCGGGCATTTTGTGACGGGCCATGTGGATGGCGTGGGGCGGGTTGCGCGCCTGCATCGGCTTGGCGAGCATCTTGGAATGGACATCGCCATCCCTGAGAAGCTCATGCGCTACATGGCCGAGAAAGGCTCAGTCGCGATCAACGGCGTGAGCCTCACGATCAATGCGCTGACGGATAGGGGTGTGCGGCTGCATCTCATTCCGCACACGCTTGCGCGCACGAACCTCGGCGGGCTTGCGCCGGGCGATCCCGTGAATGTGGAGGTGGATTTGCTCGCCCGCTATCTCGCAAGGCTTTTGGAGGCGCGCGCATGAAGGGCATCGCACCCGTTGAGGCGCTGATTGAGGACATCCGCGCAGGCCGCATGGTGATCCTCGTGGATGACGAGGATCGCGAGAACGAGGGCGATCTTGTGATGGCTGCGGAGTGGGTCACACCTGAGGCCATCAACTTTATGGCCAAATACGGCCGCGGTCTCATTTGTCTTGCGCTGACCGAGGAGCAGGTGGCCAAGCTCAAGCTGCCGCTCATGGTGCGCGACCCGAACGCGAAGTTCAAAACGAACTTCACGGTGTCCATTGAGGCGGCCGAGGGGGTCACGACCGGGATTTCGGCCTATGACCGCGCGCGCACGATCCGCGCCGCGATCGCCGATGATGCCGGCCCCGATTCCATCCGCATGCCCGGGCATGTGTTTCCGCTGGTCGCGCGCAAGGGCGGGGTGCTCGTGCGCGCGGGGCATACCGAGGCGAGCGTGGATTTGGCCAGGCTTGCCGGGCTCAAGCCCGCGGGCGTGATCTGCGAGATCATGAACGATGATGGCACGATGGCGCGGCTGCCTGATCTTCTGCGCTTCGCCAAGCGGCACGGCCTCAAGGTGGGGCTGATCGCCGATCTCATCCGCTATCGGCTGGAGCATGAAACGCTCGTGCACCGCGTCGTGGAAGCCAACCTCCCCACGCGTTATGGGCGCTTTCGCGTGATCGGCTACCGCAACGATGTGGATGCGGCCGAGCATGTGGCGCTGGTCATGGGAAATCCGGGGGGTGAGAAGCCCGCGCTTGTGCGCGTGCATTCGGAGTGTCTCACGGGTGATGTCTTCGGCTCGCGCCGCTGCGATTGCGGGCGCCAGCTTCATGCGGCGCTGGCCAAGATCGCCGAGGAGGGCGAGGG
>WFOX01000124.1 GCA_015487905.1 Mariprofundales bacterium | reverse complement strand
CGATCGGCTCGGGCCGCGGCATCGCCAATCCGTTCAACATCCGCGTGATCAAGGAGCGGCTGTCCGTGCCCGTGATCGTGGATGCGGGGCTCGGGGCGCCCTCGGATGCGGCGCTCGCGATGGAGCTCGGCGTGGATGCCGTGCTCATCAATACGGCCATCGCCGAGGCGAAGGATCCCGTGCGCATGGCGCGCGCGATGCGGCTCGCCGTGCAAGCGGGCCGCGAGGGGTATCTCGCCGGCCGCATGCCCAGGCGTGCGTTCGCCTCGGCTTCTTCGCCCGTGGAGGGCTACTTCTGGACCGACTAGACCTTGCGCCGCTGCGGGCAGGCGAGACGGACGGCTTCGTGTTTCTCGCCGACAACCTGGAAGTGCTGCGCGCGCTTCCCGATGCGTGTGTGGATCTCATCTACATTGATCCGCCGTTCAACACGGGCAAAGAGCAGAGGCTCGTGCGCCTGCGCACGGTGCGCGACGAGCGCGGCGAGCGCATCGGCTTCGGCGGGCATCGCTACCGCAGCGAGCGCCTCGGCATGCTCGCCTATGCGGATCGCTTTGACGATTATCTCGGTTTTCTCGCGCCGCGGCTTGAAGAAGCCCATCGCGTGCTTGCGCCGCACGGAAGCCTCTTCGTGCATTTGGATGCGCGCGAGGTGCACTATTGCAAGGTGTTTCTGGACGGGTTGTTCGGGCGCGAATGCTTCATCAATGAAATCATCTGGGCCTATGATTTCGGCGGGCGCTCGCGCCGCCGCTGGCCGGCCAAGCACGACAACATCCTCTGGTATGCGAAGGATCCTGAGCAATATGTGTTCAACTACGACGAGGTGGATCGCATCCCCTACATGGCCCCGTCGCTCGTCGGCG
The DNA here is from genome assembly GCA_015487905.1 of Mariprofundales bacterium. Lineage (GTDB taxonomy): Bacteria > Pseudomonadota > Zetaproteobacteria > Mariprofundales > S012-25 > S012-25. The sequence continues at coordinate 3,040 of WFOX01000124.1, read as the reverse complement.
CCGAGAAGGCGCGGCGCGGCAAGACGCCGACCGATGTCTGGTGGCATACGATCGTGCCCACGAACGGCCGCGAGCGCACGGGCTATCCGACGCAGAAGCCCTTGGGAATCTTGAAACGCATCGTGCGCGTGCATTCCCGCCCGGGCGATCTCGTGCTGGACTTCTTCGCGGGCTCGGGCACGACCGGCGAGGCGGCGATGTCGCTTGGCCGGCGCGCGATCCTCGTGGACAACAATCCCGAGGCGATGCGCGTGATGGAAAGGCGTCTGGGCGGCTGGCGCCTGAAATGGTTCGGCTGGACGCCTGCGGGCCACTCGTCCCAGGCCGCCTTGTTCTAGAGCCTTGCGCATATCCTCAACCGATGCTGAGTTCCGGCTTTTTGCGCGGCTAGCGCAAGAAATAGAACCTTCCTTTGCAGGAGTTTCCGAGCGTTGGCGGGGCAGCCCGTTTGCCTGGATGTTGCGCCTTCCCTCGCGTCGCCGAGGCAAGGCGGGCGAAATGCTCGTGGAGGCGTGGTGTAAGGCGAATGGATTTTCCGTGGAGCCTGCCCCCGATTCCGATGCCGATCGGCTCATTGAAGGCCGGCGCGTGGAGATCAAGTTTTCGACCCCATGGAATGAAAAAGAATATGTGTTCCAGCAGATCCGCGACCAGCGCTATGAGTGGCTCTTTCTGCTCGGGGTTGCTCCGCAGGCCGTGCATGCCTGGCTCGTGCCGAAGCAGGAGGGCTGGGCGCATGCCAAGCCCCAGCATGGCGGTCGGGCAGGCACGGACACGCGCTGGCTGCGGATTCGCCCCGAAAACCCGCCCGCGTGGCTTGGCGCATACGGCGGCACGCTTGCGGATGTGCTCGAAACCCTGAAAGCTTGGAAAAAAGGTGACGATTGATGGACAACTCCGATTTCGGGCTGGAAAACGATCTTTTTCTGCGCGCGTGTTTGCGCCTGCCGACACCGCGCACGCCCGTGTGGATGATGCGCCAGGCCGGGCGGTATCTGCCCGAATACCGCGCCGTGCGCGAACAAGCGGGCGATTTTCTCACGCTTTGCAAGACGCCCGAGCTTGCCGCCGAGGTCACCGTGCAGCCCGTGGAGATCCTCGGCGTGGATGCGGCGATTCTTTTCTCCGACATCCTCGTGATTCCCGAGGCGATGGGGCAAAAGCTCTGGTTTGAACAGGGCGAAGGGCCGCGGCTTGCGCCGCCTGTAAGAAGCATGGCCGATGTGGAAGGCCTTGCACAGCCTGATCCCGCGCGCGATCTCGGCTATGTGCTGGATACGATCCGGCTTGTGCTTGCGCGGCTGGATGGGCGCGTGCCGCTCATCGGCTTTTCGGGCGCGCCCTGGACGCTTGCGACCTACATGGTGGAGGGAGGTTCATCCAGGGACTTCCGCACGATCAAGCGCGTGCTTTATGAGGAGCCTGAGACCCTGCATGCGCTGCTTGCGCGGCTGGCTGATGCTGTTGCGGACTATCTCAATGCGCAGATCGCAGCCGGCGCGCATGCCGTGCAGATCTTTGATTCCTGGGCCGGGGCTCTGGCGGCCGAGGATTTAGAGGACTTTTCGCTTGCCTATATCCGCCGCGTCGTGGAGAGACTCACGCGCACGCGCGAAGGCGCTCCCGTGCCCGTGATCGTCTTCGCCAAGGGCGCGATGGTGCATCTGGAGAAGATCGCGGTCACGGGCTGCGATGTCGTGGGGCTGGACTGGACGATTTCGCTTGCCGAAGCGCGCCGGCGCATCGGCGCGCGCACAGCCCTGCAAGGGAATCTGGATCCGGCGGCGCTCTATGCCTCGCCTGCGCGCATCCGCGAGCTTGTCGCGCGCACGCTCGCTTCATTCGGAAAGGGCCACGGGCATGTGTTCAACCTCGGACATGGCATCACGCCCGATGTGCCGCCGGAACATGCCCGGGCGATGATTGAGGCTGTGAAGGAGCTTTCGCCCGCCTATCACGCGGACTGAAGCAGCATCTGCAAAAGCGGCGGCATGTTGCGCGCAAGCATGCGATGGACGCGCACGAAGCCCGCATCGCCGTCCCAGTAGGGATCGGGCACATCGGGGGCGGGTTCGCCTTCGGGCGCGCGCATCATGATGACGCGTGCGGGATTGGCGCCGAGCGCCAAAAGCCCCTCGCGGTTGTCCGCATCCATCGCCACGAGCCAGTCCCAGGAAGCAAGCTCATCAGGCTGGATCTGGCGCGCGCGGTGGCTGGAAAGATCCAGCCCGAAGCGTTCCGCAACGGCAATCGTGCGCGGATCGGCGGGCTTGCCGATGTGCCAATCGCCCAGGCCTGCTGAATCCAGATGCAATCGCGGCGCAAGGCCCTCTTCCTCGGCCACGTGCCGCGCAATCGCAAGCGCCAGGGGCGAGCGGCAGATGTTGCCAAGGCACACGAAGCAGATGCGCATGGGTCTCTTCATGCCGCGTTTCGCTCCGCTTGTGAGGGTTGTAGATAGCGCGCGCGCGGGAATCTCTCGACCATCATGCCTTCGGCAAGCGCCTCTTCGGCAAGCATTCGCATCGCCTCGGCACGCGCGCGCACGAGCGGCAAGCGCTTGCCCCCGATACCCGCAGGCGGCTCATGGGCGGCAAAGGCATCCAGCTTGGGGATCTCCGCCACGGGCATGCAAGCTTCCTCTTTTATGGCTGCAAGCCCCTGCCAGCAGCCGAGATAGGCGAATCCTGCGCGCGCATCCTCCACGACCCGGACGGGTTCCGTGCGCGCGGCCTGCGCCGCCGTGATTGCCAGCGAAGAAAGCTCCACAAGCGGTGTCTTGTGCACGGCGATCAGGCCCGCGGCGGAAGCAAGCGCAAGCCGCACGCCTGTAAACGATCCGGGGCCGACCCCGACCACAATCGCATCCAGCTTCGCCAGCCATTCCTCTCGTCCGAGTGTTTCCAGCACCGCGGCGAGTTTCCGGGCATGTTCGTTGCGCGCGCCCAGCGCAAACGCGCGCAATCGCCCGTTCTCGGCCAGCGCCGCCACGGGCGCAGCATGAACGGCGAGATCCAGAAGCAACAATCGCACGGGGATG
>WFOX01000123.1 GCA_015487905.1 Mariprofundales bacterium | reverse complement strand
GTGTTGCAGCGCAAAGAGCAGCTTATGTCGCCATCCCGGCACCACGAAGCCACCGCCCCGATCCAAGGCGCGCAGGCAAGCATCCACGACGCGCGCAGGCGGCGTGGAGAACCAGCGCCCGGCCGTGCCGACATAACCGGATACCTTGCGAAAGCCGGTGGGCGAAGGCCCCGGCGCAAGCGTGACGATCGTGATTTCCTTGCCCACTTCCGCCCGCAAGGCCTCGGAAAGGCTGGTGAGCGCCGCCTTTGCCGCGCCGTAGCTGGCCATCCACGGAAGCGGCGTTTCACCCGCAAGGGAGCTTACCTGCACGATGAACCCCCGCCGCTTGCGCAGCTCAGGCAGCAAGGCATGCACGAGCGCCATCGGCGCCTCAAAATCCACGCGCCACACGGCGCGGTGCTCCGCAAGCTCAAGCGCGGAAAACGCCCCCCAGCGCCCAAAGCCCGCGTTGTTCACAAGTCCAACAAGCGGCTTAGCGCGCGCAGCTTGGATCAGCGCGCCAAGCGCCGTTTCTTCGGCGAGATCAGCCACGACGATCTCCGCAGGCACGGGCAGCGCCTCGGCAAGCTGCTTGAGGGCTTGCACACGGCGGCCGTGCAAAAGCAGCGCATAGCCGCGCGCGGCGAATGCATGCGCAAACAGCGTGCCGAAGCCGCCGCTTGCGCCCGTGATGAGCACCCATTCGCGACTCATGCAATAGGATGCGCGATGGGCTTGCGCTGCGCGAAGCTTCGCACCTCCCGCACACCTGCTTGCTGCAAAAGCCTGCGGCATGTTTGCCAAGCGTGGCCGACATCGGCAGGCGCGTGCGCATCGGAGCCGAATGCAAAGGGAATGCCCATCTTCGCGGCTTGGGTGATCAGGCGCGGTGCGGGATAGACCTCGCCTACGGGCTTGCGCAGGCCTGCCGAGCTGATTTCCAACGCCACGCCTGCGCGCGCTGCGGCCTGCAACATCCGCGCTTCCGCTTCGCGCACGCGCGCGGTGTCGCAGCGATGGCCGAACTTCTTCACGAGATCCGGATGCGCGAGCACATCAAACAGGCCGCTTGCCGCCGCTTGCGCCACGAGGTCGTAGTAGGCGAGATACACCTCCTCCACATCGCGCGCATCCCAACCCGCAAGCTCATCGGGATTGTCAAAGCCCCACTCACCAATGAAGTGCACGGAGCCCAGCACATAGTCCCAATCGTAGGCGCGCGTAAGCTCTTCAAGATACCCAAGGTCTTGCGGCCGGAAGTCGCATTCAATCCCCGTGCGGATCACAAGCCTTCCCCGGTATTCCGCAGCGAGCGCGCGGATCTCGGCGAAGTAGTCGCCCACTTCGCCTTCGGACATGCGCCAGGCCTGATCAAATCCATTCGGCATCGGCGCATGTTCGGAAAATCCGATCTCTTTGAGCCCCGCCGCGAGCGCGGCCTCTGCGTAATCGCGCGGCGCGCCCGTTGCGTGGTTGCAGCGCGGCGTGTGCATGTGCAGATCGGGAAGCGCCATGCGCGCGATGCTGCCCGAAAGGGTGGAAAAACGCAGCTTGCGCCGCGGCGCCCGCGCGGCCATGCTCGCAGGCATGCCGAAGGGAAGCGAAGACGAGCGCTGGATGCGGCGCGCGCTTCGGCTTGCGCGGCGCGGCATCGGCACCACGCATCCGAATCCGCGCGTGGGCTGCGTGATCGTGAAGGGGGGCGAGCTTGTCGCCGAGGGCTGGCACGAGCGCCCGGGCGGGCTGCATGCCGAGGCGGCGGCATTGGCCAAAGCAGGGGAGCGTGCGCGCGGCGCCACCCTCTATGTGAATCTGGAGCCCTGCGCGGCACATGGGCGCACGCCGCCTTGCACGGAGGCGATTCTGCGCGCAGGGATCGCGCGCGTTGTGATCGGCTGCCGCGACCCCAATCCCAAGATGCAGGGCGGCGCTGAAGTGCTTGCCCAAGCGGGCGTAGAGGTGGAGATCGGCGTGTGCGCACATGAGGCCGAGCGCATCAATCGTCCGTTCTTCCGTTGGGTGAAGATGGGCCGGCCCTGGGTGCTCGTGAAGGCCGCGGCCTCTTTGGACGGGCGCCTGGCGACGCGCACGGGGGAGTCGCGCTGGATTACGGGGGAGCGCGCGCGCGCCTATGCCCATCGCTTGCGCGCCGAGCAGGATGCGATTCTCATCGGCGCAGGCACCTTGCAGGCCGACAACCCCAGGCTCACGGTGCGCGGCGTGCGCAGGCGCGGGCCGCCGCCTTTGCGCGTCGTCGTGGCCGAAGAAGCGCCTCCGTTTTCCGCGGAGTGGGCCATCGCCAACCAAGAGGCGCCCACGCGCTTGTATGTGATGCGGCCCAGTGCCAAGGACGAGGCATGGCGGGGTGCGGGCGTGGAAGTCGTGAACGCCGAGGACATCCACGCCGTGCTTGCGCACTTGGCCGAAGAAGGGCGGCTTGCCGTGATGGTGGAAGGGGGCGGGGGCCTCATCGGGGCGCTGTTGCGCGCGCAGCTTGTGGATGAGCTTGCGCTCTTTCTCGCCCCGATCTTGATCGGCGGCGACGGCGTGCCGCTTTGGCGCGGGGAAGGCGCGTCCCACCTCGGGGAAGCGCCGCGCCTTGTGGAAGTCACCACACGCAGCCTCGGAAGCGATCTGCTCGTGCGCGGGCTTGTGGCCTACCCGAACGAATCCCGCTGACCGCGCGCTTGCGCTTGCGCTCGTGCTTGGGCTGGGCGTGGCTTGTGCGCGGGCGCAGGCGATTCCTTGGCCGATGGTGGCCGGATTGGCGCTCGCGGCACTGCTGGTGTCCGTCTCTGCTTGCGCACGCGCCATTGCATGGGCGTTCGCGTTCGGCCTTGCTTGGGGCGCGCTGACGCTTGCTTTTGAGGCCAAGCGCTTGCAGGCGGACGCCTCTTGGCTTGCACGGCCCTGGACGATCACGGCGCGGGTCGTGCGCAGCGAAACGCGCCAAGGCTATGCGCGGGCTTGGCTTGCCGATGTCGTGCGCGAGGACGGCGCAAGGCTTGCGGGGCTGGTGCGCGTATCCACGCGCAGGCCGCTTGCGCATGGAATGCACATCCGCGCCAAGGTGCGCCTGCGCCGATGCCGCCCGCGACAAAACCCAGGCGCATGGGACTTTGCGGCCTGGTGCCGCGCGCACGGGATTGCGCTCGTGGGCAGCCTGCGCGGGGAACCTCAACTGCTAAGAGGACCGGATTTGCTTGGGCGCATGCGCGCGCATCTGCGCGAGGCCTTTGCGCAAGCACCGCATGCAGCGCGCCCGTGGTTGTTTGCGCTCGTGCTCGGTGAGCGCGGGCTTTGGCGCGCAGACGCATTGGATCGCTTCGCCGCGGCGGGGCTTGCG
>WFOX01000122.1 GCA_015487905.1 Mariprofundales bacterium | reverse complement strand
GACATGGTGGATGATGAGGAGTTGTTGGAGTTGGTGGAGATGGAGGTGCGGGAGCTTTTGAGTTCGTATGATTATCCGGGTGATGAGGTGCCTGTGATTCGGGGTTCGGCGCTCAAGGCGTTGGAGGGGGATCAATCGGAGATTGGGGTTCCGAGCATTTTGAAGTTGATGGATGCGGTGGATGAGTTTATTCCGACGCCTGAGCGTCCGATTGACAAGCCGTTTTTGATGCCGATTGAGGATGTGTTCAGCATTAGTGGTCGTGGGACGGTGGTGACGGGTCGGATTGAGCAGGGTCGTGTGAAGGTGGGTGATGAGGTGGAGATTGTGGGGATTCGTCCGACGCGCAAGACGGTGGTGACGGGTGTGGAGATGTTTCGGAAGGTGTTGGATGAGGGGATTGCTGGGGACAATGTGGGTTGTTTGTTGCGCGGTGTAGACAAGGACGAGGTGGAGCGTGGTCAGGTGTTGGCGGCGCCTGGGACGATTACGCCGCATACGAAGTTTAAGGCTGAGGTGTATGTGCTGACGAAGGAGGAGGGTGGTCGGCACACGCCGTTTCGGACTGGGTATCGGCCGCAGTTTTATTTTCGGACGACGGATGTGACGGGGACGATCAAGCTGCCTGAGGGTGTGGAGATGGTGATGCCTGGGGACAACGCGGAGTTTGAGGTGGAGTTGATCACGCCGATTGCGATGGATGAGGGGCTTCGCTTTGCGATCCGCGAAGGCGGCCGCACCGTCGGCGCAGGCGTGGTCACGAAGATTTTGGAGTAAGGAGGGCGCCTCGTGGAGGTGCAAAAAATCCGCATACGCCTGCGGGCTTACGATCATCGCCTGCTGGACAAAAGCGCGCAGGCCATTGTAGAGACGGCCAAGCGCACGGGGGCCGAGGTGCGGGGCCCCGTGCCGCTTCCCACGAAGATTCGGCGTTATTGCGTGCTGCGCTCGCCGCACAAGGACAAGGATTCGCGCGAGCACTTTGAGATTCGCACGCATCGTCGGCTTTTGGACATTTGGCATCCCACGCCGCAAACGGTGGATGCGCTCATGCGCTTGGAGTTGCCGAGCGGCGTGGATGTTGAGATCAAGACCTAAGGGGTGGCAGCGATGGCGCTCGGCGTGATCGCGCGCAAGGCGGGCATGACGCAGGTCTTTGCCGAAGACGGCACCGTGATTCCGGTGACGGTGTTGGAGGTGGAGCCCTGCAAGGTGGTGCTCGTCAAGCGCAAGGAAACGGACGGTTATGACGCCGCGCAGGTCGGCTATGGCAAGGCGCCGAAGCGCGTGCCGCGCCCGCTTGCAGGCCATTTCGCCAAGCACGGCTGCGAGCCGATGCGGGGCCTCAAGGAGTTTCGCTTGGATCCGGGCGAAGAGGTGCAGCCCGGGCAGGAGCTCACAGCAGCGCTGTTTTCCGAAGGCCAGCGCGTGGATGTCTCAGGGCGCACGAAGGGGCGCGGCTTTGCGGGGGTCATGAAGCGTTGGAACTTTGCAGGCCAGCGCGCCAGCCACGGCGCCGAGAAGGTGCACCGCCAGATGGGTTCCACGGGTCAGTGCCAGGATCCGGGGCGCGTGTTTCCGGGCAAGAAGATGCCGGGCCGTTATGGCAATGAGCGTGTGACCGTGCAAAACCTTGTCGTCGTGCGCGTGGATGCCGAGAAGAATCGGATTTTGGTCAAGGGCGCAGTGCCCGGGCCGCGCGGCGGGCTTGTGGAGGTGCGGCCAGCGGTGAAGGGAGCAGGGCGATGACGCTGAAGGTCAAGGTTTACAATCAGAAGAACGAGGTCGTTGGCGAGCGCGAGCTTTCCGAACGCGTTTTTGGTCTTGTGCCCGATGCGGGGTTTGTGCACCATGTGTATACCGCGCTTGCCGAAGCCCAGCGGCGCGGCACGGCGAGCACGAAAACGCGCGCAACGATCTCGGGCGGCGGGCGCAAGCCGTGGCCGCAAAAGGGCACGGGCCGTGCGCGCCAAGGCTCCATCCGCGCGCCGCAATGGCGGCATGGGGCGGTCGCGCATGGGCCGAAGCCGCGCGACTATGCGACCCGCATCAACCGCAAGGAGCGGCGCAAGGCGCTTGCGATGGCGTTGTCCGCGGCGCTTCGGGAAGAGCGGCTTACGGTGTTGGACAAGCTGGAGCTTTCCGAAATCAAAACGAAGCGCTTTGTGGAGGTGTTGCAGGCGTTTTCGGTGGATCGCGGCGTGTTCGTGCTTGGAGCGCCCGATCGCACCGTGGAGCTTTCCGCGCGCAACATCCCGCATGTGGATGTGCGCTTGGACGGGCAGCTCAATCTGCATGATCTTTTGAAAGGCTGGCCGGTGTTTTTGACCGAGGAGGCCGTGGCCAAGTTGGAGGAGAGGCTCGGATGAGCATGGAGGAATACACGAAGGTGTTGCTCGGGCCGGTCGTGTCGGAAAAGGCCTATACGGCCCAGCAAGAGGCGAATCAATATGTGTTTCGCGTGCATCCCGATGCCACGAAGCCGCAGATCAAGGCTGCGGTGAAAAAGCTTTTTGGCGTGAAGGTCGTGAAGGTGCAGGTCATCAATATGCCGGGCAAGCCCAAGCGCCGCGGTTGGCTTGAGGGGCGCAGGCCCGGGTATCGCAAGGCGATCGTGCGCTTGGCCGAGGGCCAGGCGTTGGATCCTGAGCAAATGATCGCAGAAGAAGAAAAAGAGGGATAAGCGATGGCGCTCAAAGTATATAAGCCCACCACGCCGGGCGTGCGCGGCACCGTGCGCGTGGACAAAAGCGAGCTTTGGAAAGGCAGGCCTGAGAAGTCGCTCGTCGTCGGTCTCAAAAAGACCGGCGGGCGCAACAACTACGGCCGCATCACGGCTTGGCAGCGCGGCGGCGGCCACAAGCGCCTGTATCGCATCATTGACTTTCGGCGCGACAACTTCGGCGTGCCGGGCAAGGTCGTGCGCATTGAATACGATCCCAATCGCACGGCGTTTATTGCCCTTGTGCACTTCGCTGATGGGGATAAGCGCTACATTCTTGCGCCGCAGGGGCTGCGCCCCGGGGATACGGTCATGTCGGGGCCGGAGGCGGAGATCCGCCCGGGCAATGCGCTGCCGCTGGCCAAGATCCCCGTGGGTCTCATGGTGCACAATGTGGAGCTCAAGCCCGGCAAGGGCGGGCAAATCGCGCGCTCGGCCGGTGTGGGGGCGCAGATCATGGGCCGCGAGGGCAACAAGGTGATCTTGAAGCTCCCCTCGGGCGAGTATCGGCGCTTTGACGGGCGCTGCATGGCGACGATTGGCGTGCTTAGCAATCCCGATCACGCGAATGAGACGATCGGCAAGGCCGGGCGGTCGCGCTGGCTTGGGCGTAGGCCCAATGTGCGCGGCGTGGCGATGAACCCTGTGGATCACCCGCACGGCGGCGGCGAGGGCCGCACGTCAGGCGGGCGGCATCCGTGCACGCCTTGGGGCAAACCCACCAAGGGCGCGAAGACGCGCAAGAAGCACAAGCCTTCGGATCGCGACATCATCCGCAGGCGCAAGTAAGGGGGCGAGGCGATGCCGAGGTCGTTGAAAAAAGGGCCGTATGTAGAGCCGTCCTTGATGCGCAAGATTGAAAAGGCGCGCGCGGGCAAGCTCAAGGGCGTGATCAAGACGTGGTCGCGGCGCTCCACGATCACGCCGGATTTCGTCGGCCTGCACTTCGCCGTGCATAACGGCCGCAAGTTCATTCCGGTGTTCGTGACCGAGAACATGGTCGGGCACAAGCTCGGCGAGTTCGCGCCCACGCGCACCTACTACGGCCACGGCGCCGACAAGAAGGCCAAGAAGAAGTGAGGGCGGCGATGGCGGAAACGACAATCGTGCGCGCGATTGCACGCAATCAGCGCATCTCGCCGCGCAAGGCGCGGCTGGTGGCCGACATGATCCGTGGGTTGCCTGTGGATCGGGCGCTCGCGATTTTGCGTCTTACGCCGAAGAAAGGCGCGCGGATGTTTGAAAAGGTCGTGCGCTCGGCGATCGCGAATGCCGAGGAAAACCACGGGCTTGATATTGACAGCCTCGTCATCGTGGAGTGTCGCGTGGATGAGGGCACCACACTCAAGCGCTGGCGCCCGAAGGGCATGGGGCGCATCCGCAGGCGCTATCACCGCCTGAGTCATTTGATCGTCGGCGTAAGCGAAAGGGGTTAGAGGATGGGACAAAAGGTTCATCCGATTGGCTTTCGGCTTGGCATCACGCGCGGCTGGGATTCCGTTTGGTATGCGGACAAAAAGAACTTCGCCGCGTGGCTTTTGGAGGATTTGCGCATTCGTCGCTTCATCAAGGAGCGACTCAAGCACGGTGGGGTGTCGCGCATCGTCATTGAACGGCGCGGCGGCGGCATGAAGATCACCGTGCACACAGCGCGGCCAGGGGTCGTGATCGGGCGCAAGGGCGCCGAGATTGAGGCGCTGCGCGAGGAGATCGGCGAGGTCTTTGGCATCAAGCCCGACATCCGCATTGCCGAGGTCAGAAGCCCCGATGCCGATGCACAGCTTGTGGCTGAAAACATCGCCTTTCAGATTGAGCGGCGCGTGGCCTTTCGCCGTGCGATGAAGCGTGCCGTGCAAAACGCGATGCGCATGGGTGCGAAGGGTGTCAAGGTCATGTGCTCAGGAAGGCTTGGGGGTGCTGAGATCGCGCGGCGCGAGTGGTATTTGGAGGGCCGCGTGCCGTTGCAGACCCTGCGCGCAAACATTGACTATGGCTTTGCCGAGGCGAAGACGACCTATGGCGTGATCGGCGTCAAGGTCTGGATCTTCCACGGCGAGACCTTTGACGAGGAATTGAGCTAAAGGAGCAGGCGCGATGTTGCAGCCGAAAAAGGTCAAGTGGCGCAAGCATCACAAGGAGCTTCGGCGCGTGCGCGGCAAGGCTGCGCGCGGTGCGCGCCTTCACTTCGGCGACATTGGGCTCAAGGCGCTGGAGGGAGGGCGCATCACGGCGCGGCAGATTGAGGCCGCGCGTGTGGCCATCACGCGCCACCTCAAGCGTCAGGGGCGCGTGTGGATCCGCATCTTTCCGGATCTTCCCGTGACGAAAAAGCCTGCCGAGGTGCGCATGGGAAGCGGCAAGGGTTCGCCGGAGTATTGGGTCGCGGCCGTCAAAGCGGGACGCATCCTTTATGAGGTGGGCGGCGTGCGCGAGGATGTCGCGCGCGAAGCGCTCAGGCTTGCACAGTCCAAGCTGCCTCTGCGCACGAAGATTGTGGTGCGGGAGGGCGGCCGATGAGCGACAAGCCCATGAAGGCAAGCGAGCTTCGCAAGCTGGATGACGCCAAGCTGCGCGAACGATTGGAGGAGCTTTCTGCGGAGCTGATGAAGCTGCGCTTCCAAAAAGCGACGATGCAGCTTGCCAATCCTGCGCGCATTCGGCAGGTGAAGCGCGAGATTGCGCGCATCAAAACGATTTTGAACGAGCGCAGGCGTGCGGAGGCGGCCAATGGCTGAGAAGAAAAAGACCAATAAGCGCGTGCTTGAGGGCGTGGTCGTGTCCAATGCGCCGGACAAAACCATCGTGGTGCAGGTGGAGCGGCGCTTTTTGCATCCGCGTTATAAGAAGACCGTGACCAAGCACAAGAAGTTTATGGCGCACGATCCCGAAAACGCCTGCAATGTCGGCGATCGCGTGCGCATCATTGAGCATCGGCCGCTTTCGCGGCGCAAGCGTTGGATGCTCGTGGAAATCCTTGAGCGTGCGAAGCGCCTGTAAGGGGGTGCGGCGATGATTCAGGCGGAGACGATGCTGAATGTGGCCGACAACTCGGGCGCGAAGAAGGTGGCTTGCATCAAGGTGCTCGGCGGCACGGGAAGGCGCTATGCGCGCATCGGCGATGTGATCGTCGTGGCCGTGAAGGAAGCGATTCCGGGCGGTCGCGTGAAGAAGGGCGATGTGCAGCGCGCGGTCGTCGTGCGCACGAAGAAAGAGCTCAAGCGGCCCGATGGCTCGGCGATCCGCTTTGACGAAAACGCAGCGGTGCTCATCAACCGCCAGGGCGAGCCGATCGGCACGCGCATCTTCGGCCCTGTGACGCGCGAGCTGCGCACGAAGGGCTTTATGAAGATCATCTCACTTGCGCCGGAGGTGTTGTGAGCGTGGCGGGACAAGTGCGAAAGACGAAGATCAAAAGCGGAGACGAAGTCGTCGTGATCGCGGGCAAGGATCGCGGCGCGCGCGGCAAGGTCTTGCGCGTGCTGCGCAAAGAGGGGCGCGTGCTGGTCGCAGGCGTGAACCGCGTGAAAAAGCATGTGCGCGCAAGCGAGCGCACGAAGGGCGGGATTTTGGAAACCGAGGCGCCCATCCACATCTCCAATGTCATGTTCTATTGCCCCAAATGCGAGCGCGGCGTGCGCTTGGGGATGAGGGTGCTGGAGGATGGGCGCAAGGTGCGCGTGTGCAAAAAGTGCGGCGAAGTCGTGGATCGGTGAGGTGAACGATGGCGCGGCTCAAAGAGCTTTATGAGACGAAGATTCGGCCGGAACTCATGCAGCAGTTCGGCTACAAGAACATCATGCAGGTGCCAAGGCTTGTGAAGATCGTCGTGAACATGGGTGTGGGCGAGGGCGCGCACAATCCGAAGGCGCTAGAGAACGCGATGCGCGATCTTGCGCTCATCACGGGGCAAAAGCCAATGATGACGCGTGCGCGCAAGTCCATTGCAGGCTTCAAAATCCGCAAAGGTATGCCGATCGGCTGCAAGGTGACGCTCAGGCGCGAGCGCATGTATGAGTTTTTGGATCGGCTCATCAATCTTGCGCTGCCGCGCATCCGCGACTTTCGGGGGCTGAGCCCGCGCGCGTTTGACGGGCACGGCAACTACACGCTCGGCGTGCGGGAGCAGATCATCTTCCCCGAGATTGATTACGACAAGGTGGATAAGGTGCGCGGCATGGACATCACGATCTGCACGACGGCCGAAACGGATGAGGAGGGGCGCGCATTGCTTGCGGCCTTCGGCATGCCGTTTCGCAAATAAGGAGGGACGATGGCTTCCAAGCGGATGATTGCAAAGGCCAATCGCAAGCCGAAGTTCAAGGTGCGCGCCTATACGCGCTGCAAGGAGTGCGGGCGGGCGCGCGCCGTGTATCGCGACTTCATGCTTTGCCGCTGCTGCCTGCGCAAGTATGCCTTGCAGGGCCTGATCCCGGGCATGCGCAAGGCGAGTTGGTGAAGGGGGCTGGGCGATGATGACGGATCCGATTGCGGACATGCTCGCGCGCATTCGCAACGCGCAGCTTGCGCGGCACGAGCGCGTGGAGATGCCCGCAAGTCGTTTGAAGCATGAGATTGCAAAGATCCTACGCCGCGAGGGCTATGTGAAGGCGGCGCGCGTGGAGCGGCGCGCGGGCAAGCCTGTGCTGCGCATCACCTTGCGCTACGATGAGGAAGGGCGCCCTGCGATCCGCGAGTTGCGGCGCATTTCCAAGCCCGGGCGGCGCGTCTATGTCGGTGCGGACGAAATCCCGCGCGTGAAAAACGGCTTTGGCATTGCGATTTTGAGCACCTCCAAAGGGGTGCTTACGGATCGCGAGGCGCGCAAGCTGCGCGTCGGCGGCGAGCTCATTTGCACGGTGTTTTGAGGAGGCAAGAGATGTCGCGCATCGGGCGCTTGCCGGTCAAGCTTCCCAAGGGCGTGGAGGTGCGCCAAGAGGGTGCGCAGCTGCGCGTGAAAGGCCCGAAGGGGGAGCTTGTTAGCCCCTTGTTTGCGGGCATTGAGGTGCAGATAGACAACGACGAAGTGCGCTTTGCGATCGCCGAAGGCGTGGGCAAGCGCGAGCAAAAGCGCTTGCGCGCGCTTTACGGCACGGCGCGGGCCTTGTTCGCGAATGCCGTCAAGGGCGTGTCCGAGGGCTTCACGAAGGTGCTGGAGCTGCACGGTGTCGGCTATCGCGCACAGCAGCAGGGGAAAAAGGTCGTGTTGCAGCTTGGTTTTTCGCATCCCGTAGAATACGAGCCGCCGGCGGGCGTGGAGGTGAAGGTGGATGGGGCCACGAAGATCGTGGTCTCCGGCATAGACAAGCAGAAGGTGGGACAAGTCGCAGCGGAAATCCGCGCCTTCCGTCCGCCGGAGCCTTACAAGGGCAAGGGCGTGCGCTATGCGGGTGAGCAAATCATGATGAAAGAAGGCAAGAAGGCCTAAGGAGGAGCGACGGTGCCGGTCAAGCGGTATGAATACGATGCCAAGGTTCGTCGCACGCGGCGCGTGCGCGCGCGTGTGAAGGCCTCAGGGCGCCCGCGGCTTTCCGTGTTTCGTTCCAATCGCCACATCTATGCGCAGGTGATTGACGACAAAACGGGCCACACGATTGCAGCGGCATCCACGCTGGAGAAGGGCGTGGAAGGCGGCTGCACGAAAGAGGGTGCGGCGGCCGTGGGGCGCTTGGTCGCCGAGCGCGCGCTCGCCAAGGGTGTCAAGAAGGTGGCCTTTGATCGCGGGCCTTATAAGTATCACGGGCGCGTGAAGGCGCTTGCTGAGGCCGCGCGCGAAGCAGGGCTTGAGTTTTAGGAGAGGGCCATGATCAATCCGGACGAGTTGGAGCTGCAAGAAAAGCTCGTATACATCAACCGCGTGTCCAAGACCGTCGCGGGCGGTCGGCGCATGGGCTTTACGGCGCTCATGGTCGTCGGCGACGGCGACGGCCATGTCGGCTTCGGGCATGCGCGCGCAAAAGAGGTGCCCGATGCGATCCGCAAGGCGACCGAGATCGCGAAGCGTTCGCTGATCTATGTGCCCAGGCGCGGCACGACGATCCACTTTGAGGTGGTCGGGCGCCAGGATGCGACCCGCGTGCTGCTCAAGCCGGCAAGCGAAGGCACGGGCGTGATCGCGGGCAGTGTCGTGCGCGCGGTCATGGATGCGGCGGGCATCCGCGATGTGCTCACGAAGGTCTTAGGCTCGCGCAACCCGATCAACACCGTGCGCGCGACCTTTGATGCGCTGATGCAGCTTGAGACGCCCGAGCAGGTCATGCGCCGGCGCGGCAAGGAAGCGGCCTAGGGGGCGGATGATGGCAGGAAAGATTCGCGTGCGTCAGGTAAGAAGCACGATTGGTTGCACGAAGCGCCAGCGCGCGACGATCAAGGGGCTTGGGCTTGGCAAGATCGGGCGCGTGCGCGAGCTTGAGGATACGCCTGCGATCCGCGGCATGATCCGCAAGGTCGCGCATCTCGTAGAGGTTGAGCAAGTGGAGGCGAACGATGCTGCGGCTTAATGCGCTTTCGCCGAATCCTGGTGCGCGCAAGCGCAAAAAGCGCGTGGGATGCGGCACGGGATCGGGGCACGGCAAGACATGCTGCCGCGGCCAAAAAGGACAAAAGGCGCGCGATACGGTGCCGCCGGGCTTTGAGGGCGGCCAGATGCCGCTCGTGCGCCGGCTTCCGAAGCGCGGCTTTCGGCCGCTTGCGAAGGTGGAGTATGCGATTGTGAATGTGCGTGATCTTGCGCGCTTTCCCGAGGGGGCGGTGGTGGATCGCGAAGCGCTCGCCAAGGCCGGGCTTTTGCGCAAGAAGAAGGCGCCCGTGAAGCTCTTGGGCGAAGGCGAGCTTGCGCATGCGCTCACCGTGCAGGTGGATGCGGCTTCCAAGACGGCGGTCGCGAAGGTGGAGGCCGCAGGCGGTCGCGTGATCGTGGGCGGGAACTAAGCGGTGGCCGCACGCGCACCGGACATTCCCGCCGTCAG
>WFOX01000121.1 GCA_015487905.1 Mariprofundales bacterium | reverse complement strand
GCAGGTGTATCCAGCCGCATGCCGCGGCAAGATGGATCCCGAGGCGCCTGTGGCCGATCGCATTCGCCAGCTTGCCAAGGTGCTCGGCAAGGATGTCGCCGAGATCTGCATCTTCGTGCTGGATAAGCCGCGCCACAAGGGGCTGTTGCAGGAGATCTACGCCACAGGGGCGAAGGTGCGGCTGGCCAGCGACGGCGATGTCAATGGCGCGATCCAAGCCATGCTCGGCGCAGGCGTGGATGCGCTTTTCGGCATCGGCGGCACACCCGAGGGGATTGTGACGGCCTGTGCGGCGCGCGCGCTGGGCGCGGAGATGTTCGGGCGCATGGCGCCGCAGAAGGACTACGAGATTGAGAACTGCAAGAAGGCCGGCGTGGATACGGAGTCCATTCTCACGCGCGATGAACTCGTCTCTGCGGACGATGTGCTGTTCATCGCCACAGGCCTCACCACAGGCGAATATGTCGCGGGCGTAGAAATCGTGCGCGAAGGCGATGTGCGCCGCATGACGACCGAGACCGTCGTGCTTGCGCCGGGCGGGGTTGTGCGGCGCGTGCGCACGACCGTCACAGCCTGATCTTCCCGGCTTCGGTTTGATCTGCGAGGAGGAGCGTATGAGCGACCGCAAACGGCTGGCGAATGCGATTCGTGCACTTGCGATGGACGCCATTCAAAAGGCGAACTCGGGGCATCCGGGCGCGCCGATGGGCATGGCCGACATCGCCGAGGTGCTCTGGCGCGATTATCTCAAGCACAACCCGAACAACCCC
Organism: Mariprofundales bacterium; assembly: GCA_015487905.1. Lineage (GTDB taxonomy): Bacteria > Pseudomonadota > Zetaproteobacteria > Mariprofundales > S012-25 > S012-25. The sequence continues at coordinate 5,574 of WFOX01000121.1, read as the reverse complement.
GCTTGGCCCGATCGCGATCGCTTCGTGCTTTCCAACGGCCATGCGTCCATGCTTTTGTATGCGCTGTTGCACCTTACGGGTTATGATCTTCCGTTGGAGGAGATCCAGCGCTTTCGTCAGCTTCACTCCAAAACGCCCGGCCATCCCGAATACGGGATCACGCCGGGTGTAGAGACCACGACGGGGCCGCTTGGGCAAGGGCTTGCCAATGCCGTAGGCATGGCGATCGCCGAGCGCATGCTGGCTGCGCAGTTCAATCGGCCCGGGCATGAGATCGTCAATCACTTCACCTATGTGTTCTTGGGCGACGGCTGCCTTATGGAAGGCATCAGCCACGAGGCTTGCTCGCTTGCGGGCACCTTGGGGCTGGGCAAGCTCATTTGCTTTTATGACGACAACGGCATCTCCATTGACGGCGAGGTCAAGGGCTGGTTTACGGATGACACGCCCAAGCGCTTTGAGGCCTATGGCTGGCAGGTGATCCCGAATGTGAACGGCCACGATCCCGAGGAGATCCGCAAGGCCATTGAAACGGCAAGAAGCGATCTCTCGCGCCCCACGCTCATTTGCTGCAAGACGATCATCGGCTATGGCAGCCCGAATAAAGCCGGCACGCACGATTGCCACGGCGCGCCCTTGGGTGAGGACGAGGTGCAGCTTGCGCGCGAGGAGCTTGGCTGGGACTACCCGCCGTTCGTGATCCCTGAGGATGTGCGCGCGGCCTGGGATGCGCGCGAGAAGGGAACGAAGTTGGAGGAGGAGTGGCAAGCGCGCTTTGCGGCCTATCGCAAGGAATATCCGGAGCTGGCCGCCGAGTTTGAACGGCGCGTGCTGCGCGGCGAGCTGCCCGAGGGCTGGGAAGAGGCGCTGGAGGCTTGGATCGCGAAGCTCAACGAGGATCAGCCCAAGCTGGCCACGCGTGCGGCCAGCGGCAAAACGATTGCCGAGCTTGTGGAGAAGATCCCCGAGCTGGTTGGGGGATCGGCGGATCTCACGCCTTCCAACAACACGATTTGGCCTGGGGCGGTGGCGTTTTCGCCTGCGCATCCCGAAGGCCGCTATTTGCACTACGGCGTGCGCGAGTTCGCGATGGGCGCCGTCATGAACGGTATGGCGCTGCATGGTGGGATCATCCCCTATGGCGGCACCTTCCTGATCTTCTCGGACTATGCGCGCAATGCGATCCGCATGTCGGCGCTCATGCGTCAGCGCGTGATCTATGTGCTCACGCACGATTCCATCGGGCTTGGTGAGGACGGCCCCACGCATCAGCCGATTGAGCAGCTTTCTTCGCTGCGCTTGATCCCGAATCTCAACCTGTGGCGGCCCGCCGATGCCGTGGAGACGGCCGTCGCCTGGGGTGAGGCGCTCCGGCGCAAGGACGGCCCGACGGCGCTTGCGCTCACGCGCCAGGGGGTTGCGCACATCGCGCGCACGCCCGATCAGGTGGAGGCGATCCGCCGCGGCGGCTATGTGCTGGCCGATGCCGACGGGGAGCCTGAGCTCATCTTGATCGCGACAGGCTCGGAAGTTGCGCTGGCGCTTGCGGCGCAGCAGGAGCTTGCCAAGGCCGGCCGTCGCGTGCGGGTCGTGTCCATGCCCTGCTGTGAGGTCTTTGATGCGCAGGATGGGGCCTGGCGCGAGGCCGTGTTGCCTTCCCAGGTGCGGCGGCGCATCGCCGTGGAGGCGGGGGCGACGGCCTATTGGCACAAGTATGTGGGCCTGGACGGGCGCGTGATTGGGTTGGATCGCTTCGGGGAGTCCGCGCCGGGGCCGGAGCTTTTCCGCTACTTCGGCTTTACGGTGGACAACCTCGTGCGCGCAGCTGGCGAGCTTTTGCAAGCCTAGCACTTGATAAGGAGGGAAGAGATGACGATCCGTGTCGGTATCAATGGCTTTGGGCGCATCGGCCGCATGGCGATGCGGGCGATTGCCAAGGAGTTTCCGGAGATGGAGGTCGTGGCCATCAACGACCTCTTGGATCCCGAATACCTTGCGTATCTTTTGCGCTTTGATTCCGTGCACGGGCGCTTTGCGGGTGAGGTCAAGGCCGAGGGCGATGCGCTCATCGTGGATGGCAAGAAGATTCGCGTGACAGCCGAGAAAGACCCTGCGCAGCTTGCGTGGGATAAGGTCGGCGTGGATGTGGTCTTGGAGTGCACGGGCCTGTTTCTCACCGAGGACAAGGCCAAGGGGCATTTGGATGCGGGTGCGCCGAAGGTGATCATGAGCGCACCGTCCAAGGACGCAACACCCATGTTCGTCTATGGCGTCAATCACACATCCTATGACGGGCGCGCGATCATCTCGGCTGCGTCCTGCACGACGAACTGCTTGGCGCCGGTGGCGAAGGTGTTGCACGACAACTTCGGCATCAAGCGGGGGCTGATGTCCACGGTGCATGCAACAACGGCCACGCAAAAGACCGTGGACGGTCCCTCCAAGAAGGACTGGCGCGGCGGGCGCGGGATTTTGGAGAACATCATCCCGTCCTCTACGGGTGCGGCCAAGGCCGTCGGCAAGGTGATTCCCGAGCTCAACGGCAAGCTCACGGGCATGGCCTTCCGCATTCCGACCTCGGATGTGTCGGTCGTGGATCTCACCTGCGAGCTTGCCACCCCCACGGATTACGAGGCGATCTGCGCAGCGATGAAAAAGGCCTCCGAGGGTGAGCTCAAAGGGGTGCTCGGCTACACCGAGGAGCCGGTCGTCTCCACCGACTTTCGCGGCTGCAAGGAGCCGTCCACCTTTGACGCCAAGGCGGGCATCATGCTGGACCCGACCTTCGTGAAGGTTGTGGCTTGGTATGACAACGAATACGGCTACACCTGCAACATGCTGAATCTCGCACGCTACATCGTGCAGCACGGCTAAGTGCGGGCGGGGGCGCATGCGCCCCCGCGCGGTTTTTTGAGGAGGTGGCGATGGCAAAGTTTCTGCGCATGGAGGATTTGGATCTTGCGGGTAAGCGCGTGCTCATCCGCGAGGACCTCAATGTGCCGATTCAGGACGGCAAGGTGGCCAATGACAAGCGCATCCGTGCAAGCCTGCCGACGATTGAGCTTGCTTTGCAAAAGGGTGCGCGCGTGCTCGTGATGTCGCATCTCGGGCGCCCGAAGGAGGGCGCATTTGATCCGACCTTTTCGCTTGCGCCGGTCGCTGCGCACATGGAAACGCTCTTGGGCAGGCCCGTGCGGCTTGTGCGCGATTATTTGGAGAACCCGCCTGAGGTCGCCGAGGGCGAGGTCGTGCTCTTGGAAAATGTGCGCTTCAACAAGGGCGAGAAGGCCGACGATCCGGAGCTTGCGGAGAAGTATGCGGCGCTGTGCGATGTCTATGTGATGGATGCCTTTGGCACCGCGCACCGCGCCCAGGCCTCCACGCACGGCGTGGGCATGAAGGCGCCCGTGGCCTGTGCGGGGCCGCTTTTGGCTGCGGAGCTGGATGCGCTCGGCAAGGCGCTGGAAAACCCGGCGCGGCCGCTCGTGGCGATCGTGGGCGGCTCCAAGGTTTCCACGAAGCTTACGGTGCTGGAGCGGCTTTCCGAGGTCGTGGATCAGCTCGTCGTCGGCGGCGGCATCGCCAACACCTTCATCGCGGCGGCGGGCAAGCCCGTGGGCAAATCGTTGTATGAGCCGGAGCTTGTGGATGTCTGCAAGCGGCTCATGGAGAAGACGCGCATTCCGATTCCGACCGATGTCGTCGTCGCCAAGGAGTTCTCGGCTGATGCCGAGCCGATCCTCAAATCCGTGGACGAGGTGGCCGAGGACGAGATGATTTTGGACATCGGCCCGGAGAGTGCGGATGCGCTTTGCGCGGAGCTTGCCAAGGCCGGCACGATCGTCTGGAACGGGCCTGTGGGCGTGTTTGAGTTTGATGCCTTCGCCGAGGGCACGAAGCGTGTCGCTGAGGCCGTGGCTGCGTCCGAGGCGTTTTCCATTGCGGGCGGTGGCGACACCTTGGCCGCGATTGACAAGTTCGGTGTTGGTGATCGCATCTCCTACATCTCCACGGGCGGCGGCGCCTTTTTGGAGTTCCTGGAAGGCAAGAAGCTGCCCGCCGTGGCGATGCTGGAAGCGCGCGCGCAGGGATGAAGCTCAGACGCACGAAGATCATCGCGACCCTCGGGCCTGCTTCGGAGTCGCCCGAGGTCATTGCGCGCATGATTGAGGCCGGCGTCAATGTCGTGCGGCTCAACTTTTCGCATGGTTCTGCCGAGGAGCACAAGGCGCGCGCCGAGCGCGTGCGCGCTGCGGCCAAGAAGCTCGGCGTGGAGGTCGGGATTTTGGCCGACATGCAAGGGCCGAAGATCCGCATCGGGCGCTTCGTGCAGGGCAAGGTGGAGCTTCGTGCTGGGCAGCACTTCGTGTTGGATGCAGCCTGGCCTTTGGATGCGGGCAATGAGGAGCGCGTGGGGCTGGATTACAAGGATCTCGTGCGCGATGTGCAGCCTGGTGATCGGCTTTTGCTCAACGACGGCCTCATCGTCATGGATGTGGAGCGGGTGGAAGGCACCGAGATCCATTGCCGCGTGGTCGTGGGAGGCGAGCTTTCCAACAACAAGGGCGTGAATCGCTTCGGCGGGGGGCTTTCGGCCAAGGCGCTGACGGACAAGGATCGGCGCGACATCCAAACCGCCTGCGCGATCGGCGTGGATTATGTTGCGATCTCGTTTCCGCGCGATGCGGCCGACATGGAAGAGGCGCGCGCGCTCGTGCGCAAGGCAGGCAGCGATGCCAGGCTCGTTGCCAAGATTGAGCGCGCCGAGGCCGTGGAGAATCTGGAAGGGATTTTGCAGGCCTCGGATGCGGTGATGGTGGCGCGCGGCGATCTCGGCGTGGAGATCGGCGATGCGGCCGTGCCGCCCGTGCAAAAGCGCATCCTGCGCATGGCGCCGCAATACAACTGCCCCGTGATCGTCGCAACCCAAATGCTGGAGAGCATGATCCACAACCCGATGCCCACGCGCGCGGAAGTGTCCGATGTCGCCAATGCGGTCTTGGACGGCGCCGATGCGGTGATGCTTTCGGCTGAGACCGCCACGGGCCGCTATCCTGTGGAGGCCGTGGAGGCCATGCATCGGATTTGCTTGGAAACGGAGAAGCAAAATGTGCTTCCTTCGCGCGAGACGCGCGATCCCAAGCGCAAGCCGATGGCGGCGGACGAGTGCATTGCCGAGCTTGCGGTCGTGGCCTCGCGCGAGATGCCGATTCGGGCCATCGTGTGTTTGACGGAATCCGGGGCCACGGCGCTTTACATCTCGCGGCACATCGGCACGGCGCCTGTGTATGCGCTTACCCCCAACGAGCGCACGGCGAGGCGGGTTACGCTCTATCGCAATGTGTTTCCGCTTACGATGAAGCGCGAATACGGGCCTTATGAGGTGCATCGCGCCGCCGACGATGTGCGCCGCCAGCTTATGGAGGAGGGCATTGCAGGCCCGGATGACTGGATCGTGATGACCTTCGGCACGCCGATGGGCAAGGCGGGCAGCACGAACGCGCTCAAAATCCTGCGCGTGGGCGAGGTGGGCGCGGTTGCGTAGGCGCGGGGCGCCAGGCAAGATGCGCCCTT
>WFOX01000120.1 GCA_015487905.1 Mariprofundales bacterium | reverse complement strand
TTCGTCATCGCGTATGCTCCTTTGGATGGCGGCGCAGCCATGCCTTTGCTTCGGGCACGCCTGCGCGGGCGAGCTCTTCTATGCGCGCGCGCACCTTGCGCATGCGCGCCGGCATGTGCAATCGCCGATAGATCGCATAGGCGTCTGTGGCCTGTTGCAGCGCCTTCTTTCCCCTCTGCACGCGGGCCAGCAGCCAGGCCGCATCGGCAATGATGCGCGGGGCGGCGGCCTTGCGCGCCAGCTCGCGCGCCTTGTGCGCAAGCGTGCGTGCCTCATCCACGCGGCCGAGCGCCTCGGCGCACAGCGCCGCGCCGAGCCTGGCCTCGGCAACGAGCACGGGAGCTGCGCGCCGCAGGCTCGCAAACCACCTCTGCGCCTGATCGCAGCGGCCCGCCACGCGCAACGCCTCCCCCCAGGCGAGGCGCGCATCCGGCACATGCACGCGCTCCAAAGGCGGCGGCTGCACGGGCTTGTGCGCATGCGCGCGCGCAAGCGCGCGGTAGGCCTGCGCGCGCGCCATCAGCACGGCGTTTTCTGCACGCGCGGCCTCTTGGATGGCTTGCGCAAAGGCCGCTTCCGCCGCTTGCCACTGGTGCCGACGCAATCGCACGGCGCCGATGCCGAAGCGCGCGCGCGCAATCCAAGTGCGATCGTCGGCAAGCACGGCCGCATCCAGCGCCTGCCGAAAGGCGGCATCGGCGAGATCCCAGTGCCGAAGCGCAAGCTCGCGCACGCCGGCGGCATAGGCGAGGCTTGCGCGCTCCAGATAGGGGTTGGCCGGCGCTTGCGGCTTTTTGGCGGCGCAGCCCGCAAGGAGGATCAACGCCAGCACCCCGCATCGTGCAAGGCGCATGGCTTATTCCCCCACCCCGGGCGTGATCACAGGCGGCGATTCCTTACCGCCGCCGCCCACGAGCCACGAATGCCTGAGATCGCGCGCAAGCTTGCGCATTTCGGCAAGCGTGGCCTCGGTTTCGCGCGCAATGCCCGGATAGTGCGGCGCGGCCTTGGCAAGCCCCGCAAGGGTTGCATCCAGCGAATCCAAAAGCTTTTCCACATCGGCGGCGATCTTCTCGCCGCGCTTGCCGAGTCCTTCCGCAAGCGGGCGGATGCCGGCCGTGGTCTTTCTCACCTCGGCCAAGGCGCCTGCGGCCTCGCCGGCCAAGTGTTGCTTTTCGGCCTCGGCGAGCAGGCGCTGCAAATGGGCCGTCGCCTTCTCCAGCGCCGTGAGCGTGGCGCGCATCTGCTCTTCGGAAAGCGCCTGGCTTGCCTCGGCGAGCTTGCCGGCCGTGCGCTTGACGGGGCCTTTGGGATCGTTGAGCCAATGCGCGATGCCCGCCACATCGTCCAAAAGCTGCTTGGCCGTATCCAGCACGGGCCGCAATTGTTTGAGGATTTCCTCCAGTGTGGTTTGCGGCTCAAAGGCGAGCACTTCTTCGTCTTCGGCAACCGCCGGCCCTTTGCCGGGCAAAAGCTCCACGAACTGCTCGCCGATCACGCCCTCTTTGGCCAGTCGCGCTTTGAGCGGCTCCTTGAGCATGGGCTGGTAACGCGCAAGCACCTTGAGGTGCACCCATGCGCCCTGCTCGTCCAGTCCCAGTGCATCCACCCAGCCCACGCGAAAGCCCTGCAGGCGCACGGGCTGGCCTTCGTAAAAGCCGGCGGCTGAAGGCGGCCGCAGCACCAAAAGCAGTTTTTTCGCGAAGATTTCGGAGCGCACGGACAGCGCGATGATCGTCGCAAAGGCCAAAAATGCGCCAAGCAGCGCAAACCAGCCCACGCGCCGTTCAATGCCGCCCAAAAACTCCGTGTGCAAACGCACGCGCCTCATGCCTGGGGCGCTCCTTCTATCACGCGCGCGATCTCAGGCGTCCAATCGCGATAGGGACCTTCGCCGATCAAAAGCACGCCAAGGCCGAACTCGCAAGCCGCGCGCGTAAAGCAGCGGCCAAGCGCCTTGCGCTCCGGCGCGCGCAACTCCAAAAACGGCTCTTCGGCCACCCAAAACTCAGCCCCACAGGCAATCGCGCGCAGGGTTTCGGCGCGCGCGCGCACGGCGATGTCGTCAATGCTGCCCGTGCGCATGGCAAGCAATGTTTCATCCAAATCAAACTCGGAGGCGAGCGCCTCTACGCGCTTGCGCGCTTGCGCCAGCATCGCGGCATCACCGTGGTGCAGCACGGGCAGCAAGATGTTTTCCATCAGCGAAAGGTTGGCGATGAACGCGCAGCGGCACAACCAGAGGCTCACGCGCAGGAAGAACGCCGATGCCGGCGCAGCAAGCCATTGCTCGCCGTCTTCAATCCAGAGCGAGGCTTCTTCTCGCGTGGCGGGAAAAAGCGCGTGCTCGCGCCATTGCGCGCGCAGCTCGGGCCCTGCGACCCATTGCACGATTTCGCCGCGCCGCAGGCGCCAGGTGTGCGCGCCTGCACGCCAAAAAAGCCGCGCGCTCACGCGAAGATCCCTTCCAGCACGCCGAAGACGACCTCGCCGAAAGCCACAAGCACGATGCTTGCAAGCACCCCTTGGGAAGCGCGCACAGGGATTAGGTTCGGGTCGCTGCCCACGCGCACGGCGCGTTCAATGAGCACGATCGCGGCAAGGGCCGGATACACAAGCCCCTTGAGCACGAGCAAAAACCCCGTGCCGAAGGCGAGCGAGCGGCGCAGCTCAAAGAGGAAGTCCGCAGCCGGCAGCACCGATGCCCAAGCGGCCCATGCAGCACCCGCTGCGAGCGCGCACACGGCGAAGACCAGCGCAAGCACCAATCCCGAAAGGCCGAATGCGAACACGCGCGGCCAGAAGAGGTATTCCTCAGGCGCAATCCCCATCGCGAGCAGCGCGCGCTGCTCGCCGCGCACATACATGCCGCCGATCTCGGCGGCCACGGCCACGCCCGAGCGCGCAAGGATGAATAAGGTGACGGCAAGCGGCGCGAGTTCCTTGAGCACGAGTCCGCCCGTCATGCGCCCGAGGATCGTGAGATCGCTCAGTTGCCGTGCAAAGCTTGCGATCTGAAAGACGGCATAGCCGCCGCCCACAAGCCCAAGCAGCACGACCCAGGGCAGCGCCTGCACGCCCGTAAAGTAGATTTGGCGCACGACCACATGCATGACCGCAGCGCTTGCAAGCCAGTGCATCTGCAAGCCTGCGCGCCAAGTGCGCCAAGCAAGCGCCCAGAAGATGCCGAAGTCCTCGGCAAGCGAAAGCAAGAAGCTTCCCAAGCGCTGCGCTTGCCGGTCCAGCCGCCGCAATGGGGAAAGCGCCCAAAGCCTTTCCTGCATGGTATTGGGTTTCTAAACCATCTTTGCGCAAAAACCAAGCAGCGATGCTCGCCCCCTGGGCGTGCAGGCGGCATCCTTGCCGCACATGGATTGGGCGCAGGCGTTTTTGGAGGAATACGGCTACTGGGCCGTCTTCGCCTGGACCTTCATTGAGGGCGAGTCGGTCTTCGTGGCGGCGGCGGCGCTTTCCGCCGCAGGCCTCATGGATCCCTGGAAAGTCATCACCACCGCCGCACTCGGCGCCTATGTGGGGCACCTCTTCTTCTTTGCGCTCGGCCGCTGGAAGGGGCTTGCGATCATTGAGGCCGTGCCGTTTTTGCGCCGCCACTATCCGAAGGCGAACCTGATCTTGGATCGCTACGCGCATTGGTCCATCTTCATCTTCCAGTATCTCTATGGCACGCGCATCGTGGCCGCGATTCTCTTTGGCGCCTCCACGATCGGCCTTGGGCGCTTTCTCATCCTGCAAGCGATCAACTGCATCACCTGGTCCTTTGTGATTTATACCGTCGGCCATGCGCTTGGGCTTGCCGGGCTTGCGATCCTGCACCGCTTCGGCATCGCGGGGCTGGTGGTGGCCGTCCTCGTGGTGCTCGCCGTGGCGCTTTGGGCCTACTTCCGCTACGGCCACGATCATGTGAAAAACGCGCTCAATGACCGGCGCAAGCCGTAAGCTTGTGGTGCTCGTGGATGCGCGCGAGTTCGTGGCCGGACGCAAAACCGGCATTGCGCGCTTTCTTGCAGGGCTGCTTGCCGCCGCACGGCACTTTCATCCCGACTGGCAGGTGCTGTGCGCGATGACGAAGCGATGTCGGCTGCCCTCCTTGCTTGCAGGCTGGGCAAGGGAGCTTTACCTGCCCCCTTGGGCCTTTGATCTTGCCTTGGCGCATGCCTCGCGCAGCGTGGATCTCGTGCTTTCTCCCTATCCCAAGCTTGCGCCGTTTCTGCAAGCTCCGGCTGTGCACACCGTGCACGATGTGCTTTACCTCACCCATCCCGCCTATCGCGGCCATGTGCTCAAGCGCATGGGCGGGCTTTTGCGCCTGCGCCATGCGCTTGCGGCGGCGGCGCTCACTTGGCTGGACAGCCGCGCATCCTTGCAGGCCTTGCAAGGGCTTGGGCTGGCCGCGCCGCAGGCGCGCGTGCGCCATCCGGCGATTGAGGCGCGCTTTTTCGTGCAGGGACCCATGCGCCCCTCGGGGCGCTTTTTGTTCGTCGGCAATGGGCTGCCGCACAAGAATGTGGATGTGCTGCTCAAGGCGCTTGCCCTGGATGCGGGGCTTTTGCTGGATCTGGCCGGGCTTGCGCCTGCGCGGCGCGCGCACTATGCGCGCATGGCCGAAGCGTTGGGGGTGGCCGCGCGCGTGCGCTTTCTTGC
>WFOX01000119.1 GCA_015487905.1 Mariprofundales bacterium | reverse complement strand
CGTCGGGATTCGTGAAGTCCAGCCCCAAAAAGACGGGTTGATAATCCTTGGCGTCGCCCGTGGTGGAGATGAGGATGAAGCTGCCGCGATCCTTGCCCTTGGCATCCACGAACGGGTTCATGAAGCTTTTGACAAGCACGGGCCGTGCGCCCGGCGCGCGCAGCACGAACTCCACGGCGGGGCCGAGATCGCGAAAGCGCTTGGGCTTGCCGGGCTCAGCCATGTTTTCCACATTGAACGGGCGCAGATTGCGAAACTCTATGGACAGCCCGCCGTTGGGATCGCGCCAGGTTTCATAAACCTGCGAGTGGATCTCCTCCACCTTCGCCGAGCTGTCCAAATGAAAGAGCTTGAGCGTAAGGGGGGAGCCGCCGTCGCCGAAGCTCGCCTGATAAATGCGGATGCCTTGATATTCCAAGGGTTCGTTCACGATGATGTCGCGCGTGAGCACTTCTTTTCCGTGGTCAATGATGGTCAGGCTGCTGCGGAACTCCTTGGGCTGGCCCGTGGGGTAAAAGGCGATGGAAAAGTCATTGCAGCGCACGGTGAAGGGGAGCTTTTTCTCCACGACCTCGGTGCCGCGCAAAAACTGGATCGTGTCGTTCGTGCCGCCTTCCACGACATTCATCGTGCCGCGAAAGCCGAACTCAATGCTCACCCAGCCGCCCAAAAGGATCACGAGGATGCCGCCATGCGCAAGGATATAGCCCCACTTGTTGAACCAGCCTGCATCGGCGCGCACGAAGCGCACGCCTTCTGCTTCGGCCTCGGAAAAGCGCCACCCCGAAAGACGTGCGCGCAAGGCGGCTTCCAGCTTCGCGGGATCGTTCGTGCGCAGCGAAAAGTGCACGGGCAAATTGTTGAAGTGCCGCTCGCCAAGCCAGGCCTTGTGCGCGCGCATTTCCTTGAGCATCTTGGGCACATGGCGCCACAGGCACGCGCTGAGCGAAACGGTGAGAAAGCCAAGCAGCGTGAGGAACCACCAGGCGTGATACATGTCAAACATGCCGAGCCAGCGCAGCACCCAATACCAAAGCGGCCCGAACGCATCCAGGTAATCCGTTTGTTCCTCGTTTTGCAAAAGCACCGTGCCGATCGTGGAGGCAAGCGCAAGCACGATGAGCACCACGACCGCGAAGGTCATGGAGCCTAGGCGGGCGACCCAGCGAGAGATGAGCGCGCGATCCATACGGCGCGCGAGCCTAGTGCGTGGCCGAGGCGGGCGCCATGTTGCCGCGTGCGCGGGCGGTGCCGCCCGATGGGCTATGCGGGATGTGCCTGAAGCTCCGTCCAATACGCGGCCAGTCCTTGCAGGACCATATTCACGGCCACGACCGAAAGGATCATGCCGGCAAGCTTCTCCAGCGCCGCAAGCCCGCGCGCGCCAAGCGCTGCGGCAAGCGGGCGACCCGCAAGCAGCACGAGCATCGTGAAGGCACAGGCCGCGGCGATCGCGCCAAGCAACACGCCAAGCTCCAAGCCTTGCCTGCTCGTGAAGAAGAGCACGGTGGCCGCCGCTGAAGGGCCGGCGATCGCAGGCGTGGCGATCGGAAAGAGCACGGGATCATCGCCAAGCGCTTCATCCTCACGCACGATTTCGGCGGCGCGCCCGAAGATCATCTTAAGCGCAATCAAAAACAGCACCACCCCGCCTGCGACATGCAAGGCCGCAGGCGCAATGCCGAACCAGGCGAGCATCGGGTCGCCTGCAAGCGCAAAGCCAAAGAGCATGGCCATTGCGAGTGCGCCTTCGCGCACCACCGCGCGCGCATAGCGGCGCCCGGAAAGCCTTCCCAGCACGGCAACGACGAACGGAAGGTTGCCAAAGGGATCCATGACGAGCACGAGTGTGGCAAGCACAAGGCCGAAATCCTTCACATCGCCTCCCAACGCACCTGCGAAGCCTAGCGCCCGTTGCTAGGCTTCGCGGCCAAGTCTTGGTGAGAGGGGTTTTCTTCCGTGGCCAAGCACGACTACCGCAAGACCGTGCATTTGCCGCAAACGGACTTTCCGATGCGCGCGCGGCTTCCCGAGCGCGAGCCTGAGGTGTTCAACACAAAGGCCCTTACCGAGATGCACGCCAAGTTGCGGGGGGCGCGCGAGGGACGCCCGCGCTTTGTCTTGCACGACGGCCCCCCCTATGCGAACGGCCACATCCACATCGGCCATGCCGTCAACAAAATCCTCAAGGACTTCGTCGTGCGCTCGCGCTTCATGATGGGCATGGATGCGCCGTTCGTGCCGGGCTGGGACTGTCATGGGCTTCCGATTGAGCTCAAGGTGGAAGAGATGCTCGGCGGCAAGGACAAGGTGCCGCCCCAAGAGTTCCGTGAGGCTTGCCGTGCCTATGCGCGCGAGCAGATCCACATTCAACGGGAAGAGTTCGCGCGGCTTGGGGTGCTCGGCGATTGGGAGAACCCCTATCTCACGATGGATCCGGCCTTTGAGGCGGGCACCTTGCGCGAGCTTGGCAAGCTTCTTTTCTCCGGGCACCTCTACCGCGGCGCCAAGCCCGTGCATTGGTGCATCCGCTGCGAAACGGCGCTGGCTGAAGCCGAGCTGGAATACGAGGAGCACACATCTCCTTCCATCTTCGTGAAGTTTCCGGCGAAAACGCTTGCCGGCCCCTTGGCGGGTCTGGATGCGGCCAAGACCAGCATCGTCATCTGGACGACGACGCCCTGGACATTGCCCGCAAACAAGGCGCTCGCCGTGGGCGCGGACTACCGCTACGGCGCCTGGCGCATCGTTTCCTCGGACAACCCGGCGCTCGCCGCAGGCGAAATCGTGATTTTGGCGGCTGAGCTTGCCGAGGCGCTGTTTGCGCGCTGGGGCGTGCAGGCCGAAAAGCTTGCCGAGGCGGATGGCGCCGCACTTGCGCAAAGCCTCTTTGCGCATCCGTGGCTTGATCAGGAT
>WFOX01000118.1 GCA_015487905.1 Mariprofundales bacterium | reverse complement strand
CGCACGCGATCCACGGTGGCGAGGATGTCGGCATCGCCTTTTTTGAGGACGATCATGTTCACGGCGGGATCGCCCATCGCGCGGATGATGCGCCTGGGGCGCTCCAGCGTCTCCACCACTTGCGCCACATCGCCAAGCCGCACGGCGTGATTCACATTCGCGCGCAGCACGAGCTGCGCGGCATCGGCCGCTGAGCGAAACTCGCCCACGATGCGGATCACGCGCTGCTTGCCGTCCACGACGATCTTTCCGCCCGGCGCCGTGATGTTCCAGCCGCGGATCGCGCGCGCGACATCGCCGATCGTGATGCGGTAGCGCCGCATCTTGTCGGGGCTGAGCACGATGCGGATCTCTTCATGCAGCTTGCCCTGCACGAGCACGCGCGCGACCCCCGGAATGTCCAGCAAATCATCGCGCACGCGGCGCGCAAGCCGCTGCAACTCCAGCTCCGAGAGCTTGCCGAAAAGCGAAAACGAAAGAATCGGTGCCTGTTCGGACTTGATCTCGGTGATTGTGGGCTTGTCCAGCAGGTCATCGGGCAGATCGGCGCGATCCACGGCGCGCTGCACATCGGAGACGAAGCGCGCGCGATCGCGGTATTCGGGCTCAATCGTGATGGAGATCTGCATCGCGCCCGGAAAGGCCGTGGAGCGGATCTCCTTGATGCCGTCCAGCTCCTTGAGCTCGGCCTCCAGGGGATTGACGAGCAAGCGCTCAATCTCCTCGGGGCTTGCGCCGGGGTAGGCGGCGGTGATGACGACGAGATCAAAATTCACGCTTGGGAAGGCCTCGTGGCGAATCGTAAAAGCGGCATAAAGCCCGCCGGCCACGAGTAGCGCGGAGACAAGATTGACGAGCAGCCCGCGGCGCACGAAAAACGCGATCAAGCGTTCCATCACGGCACAAGCCCCAAGCGGAAGGCGAGCAGCATGCGCGCGCGCACAACGCCAAGCTCCGCCAACGAGACCGCATGCTGCGCGCGCGCAAGCGCGTCTTCCGCGGCCAAAAGCTCAGGAAAGCGGCCACGGCCTTTGCGGTAGCGCGCAAGCTCCGCCTCATAGCGTGCGCGCGTGGCCGCAAGCTGGGCCTTGAGGGCAGCAAGCTGCGCGCGCGCGGCCTGCAAGGCGGCCACGCCTTCGCGGATTTCGCGCTTGAGGGATTCCAAAAACGCGGCCTTGCGCGCCCGCGCCTCCTCCACGCGCGCGGCCGCCGCCGCCAAGCGCTCGGCCGCCGCTGGATCGCGCCCGCGCAGCGCAAGCCCCAAGCCGAAGACGGGATGCTTGGCCTGAAGCGCATCCGAAAGCGCGCGCGCGCCGTTGCCGGCAAGCCCCTGCGCGCCCGCCTCGGCCACAAGCGAAAGCTCAGGCCGTGTGCGATCGCGCGCGGCGGCAAGCGCCGCTTCGGCTGCGCGCAACGCGGCATCCAGCTCGGCAAGCTCCGGCCGATGCTTGCGCGCGGTGGCAAGCAGCTGCGGCAAGGGCGCATCCAGCGGCACGGCGGGCAAGGCGCCGATCTCCACCCGCGGCGCATGCGCCTTGCGCAGCAGCGCGGCGATGCGCGTGCGATCCACGACGAGCGCGCTTTGCGCTTTGGCAAGCTCGGCGCGCCGCGCCGCCACGCGCGCGCGCGCGGCGAGAAGATCCGCTTCCTCCACGAGTCCCAGCCGCCGCTGCGTGCGTTGGTAAGCCACGAGCTTTTGCGCGCGCGCAAGCGCTTGCTGCGCAAGCGATGCGCGCGCTTCGTCTTCCAGCAGCTGCAAAGCCGCCAAAAGGGCCTGCAAGGCGGTGCCGCGGCGCGCGATGGCGGCCTGCGCGCGGGCTTGGGTTGCGCGCGCAAGCGCAGCGATGCGGGAGGCAGCGATGTCCTTGCGGCCGCGGCCCGCAAGCAACGGCGCGGTCAGGCGCAGGCGCGCTTGGCTTTGCCAGGCCGGGTTGAGCCTTGCAAGCTGTGCGGCAAACGGCGAATCAAAGCGTTGATCCAGGCGCGATACCGAAAGCTCGGCCGAAAGCGCATCACCGGAGGCAAAGAGCTTGGAAAGGCTCGCATCGGCTTGCCATGTTTGTCGGCGCACGGCCTGGAAGCTGCTGAGCACGGGCGGGCGCTCGTCGCGCACGCGCACATTGGCCGTGCTTTGCAAGCCGAATGCGCCAAGCGCGGCGCGGGCTTCGTGCTCCGCCGCTTTGGCGGCTTCCTCGGACGCTGCGGCGCTGGGTTCAAGCTGCGCCGCCTCGCGCATAAGCTGCACGAGGCCCATCGCGGAAGAGGAAGCGGCGTGCGCAACGAGCGCAAGCGCAAGCGCAAGCGGCCGAGCCTTCACACGCGTTCCACGAACTCGCCCGTTTCCGTATTCACGCGCACCTTATCGCCCGGCTGAATGTAGGGCGGCACCTTGATCGTCGCGCCGGTTTCCAGCTTGGCGGGCTTGTAGGAGCCTGTCGCCGTTTGGCCTTTGACCACCGCTTCGCATTCGGTGACCGTGAGCACGACCGTGGAGGGAAGCTGCACATTGAGCGGCTTGTCCTCGTGAAACTCCACGATCACCTCGGTGTTCGGAAGCATGAAGGGCAGCGCATGCTCCACCATTTCGCGCGGAAGCGACACCTGCTCGTAGGTCTCGGTGTCCATGAAGTAAAAGTTGTCGCCGTCGTCGTAGAGATACTGCATCGGCCGCTGCGTGAGCGTGACACGCTCCACGCGCTCGGTGGAGTTGAAGCGCACATTCTTCTTCGTGCCGTCCACGATGTCGCGCATCTCCACCTGCATGCAGGCCACCCCTTTGCCGGGTGTCACATGCGTGGCTTTGAGCACGCGCCAAAGCCTTCCTTCCACTTCCAACACTTGCCCGGGACGGATTTGCGTCGCCTGAATCTGCATCGTGCCTTACCCCTTTGCTCAGGATTTCGCGCCAAGCAGAGGCGCGAGCATAGCAACAAGGCGGCGTTTGCCCAAACGAAAGCGGGCTATGGGTTTGTGGGGATGGCGATCCAAAACGGCAGGCCCGCAAGCGCGATCTTGCGCACGAGCTTGCGCTTTGCGAGATCCACGATGGCGATGGCGTCCTCACCCGCAAGCGCCACATAGGCAAGATGCGTGCCCGGAAGGGCGCGCACGCCGTGCGGCGCGCGTCCCACGCGCACGGCATCCAGCACCTTGCCCGTGCTTGCGCGGACAAGCGTAAGCACATCCGCGCCCACGCCCGTGCTGAGCACAAGATCGGCATCCGGCACCGCATCCACGCCATGATGCCCGCGCGCAATCGGCGTGGTGCCAAGCAGCGCAAGGGTCGTGGCACTCAGGCGCGCGAGCGTGTCGCTGTCTTTGTTCACGACGAAGAGCACCTTTTCATCCGCGGAGAGGTCCAGATTGTGCGGGCCGCGACCGATGGGCGCGCGCCGAATAAGGCGCAGGCTCGGCACCTCCACGAGCGCCACGAAGTTCCCGCCCTGGCCCGTGATGTAGGCGCGCTGGCCGTTCGCCGTGAAGCGGATGTTGTGCGGTGCGGCGCCAAGCGAAAGCGTGGCCACGCGCCGCCCGCGATCCAGATCCAAAAGGCTTACGCTTTTGCCGCCCTCTTCGGCGACGAGCGCAAGATGCCCGCCTGGTGCGATTTTCACGCCCTTGGGCGTGTCGCCCACGGGG
>WFOX01000117.1 GCA_015487905.1 Mariprofundales bacterium | reverse complement strand
GGCGAAGGCGAACGCCCTGCTTGCGCAGCCCCGCGCGCTCATCTTTCAGGGAAGGGAAGGGGAGCCTGAGCCTGCGCCTGCGCGCAGCGCGCCCGTGGTGCTGCAAGCGCAGGATGCGCTCTTGCGCCTGCGCTCGCCGCAGATGGGGCTGGTGGCTTATCCGCGCATGCCCAAGCCGCGCGAGGCGCTGCTGGACGAGCTGCGGCGCTGGCGCGAAGGGGATTTGCAGCCCGAGGAAGAGCAAGCCGTTGCGCAGATGCTTGCGATGTTCCGCTGGGCCGCAGGCGGCGTGCGCCCGCCAAACTGGGAGGTGGAGCCGTGGGATCCTTGCGCATCCTCTTCTTAGGCACGCCTGCGTTTGCCGCCGAGCACCTGCGGGCGCTTTTGGCGGCTTCGGGGATGGAGGTCGTGGGTGTGATCACGCAGCCTGATCGTCCGCGCGGACGGGGACTCAAGCTTGCGCCGCCGCCTGTGAAGGAGCTTGCGCTTGCGCATGGCCTTGCCGTGCGGCAAACGGCGGATCTGCGCGGCGATGCCGATCTCTTCCGCTGGGCGCAGGTGCTGGCTCCGGACTTTCTCGTCGTCGTCGCCTTCGGCGCGATCTTGCCCGCCGCATGGCTTGCGCTTCCCAGCGTTGCGCCTGTGAATGTGCATGCATCGCTTTTGCCGCGCTGGCGCGGTGCCGCGCCGATTGAGCGCGCGCTGCTTGCAGGCGATCAAGAAACAGGCGTGTGCGTGATGAAGATGGTAGAGGAGCTGGACGCAGGGCCGATCTATGCATGCGCGCGCACGCCGATTCGCGCGGATGATACGGGCGAAACCTTGCGCGCGCGGCTTGCCGAGATGGGCGCGCGCTTACTCGTGGAAACGCTTCCCAAGATCGCCGCAGGGCTCGCGCCGAGACCGCAAGAGGGCACCCCGACCTATGCGGCCAAGCTCAAACCGCAAGACCGCGAAATCGCCTGGACGATGCAGGCGGATGCAGTGGATCGCCTCGTGCGCGCCTTTGCGCCAAGCCCAGGCGCGCGCGTGCGCTATCGCGGAGACTGGCTCAAGGTGCTGGCAGGGCACCCGGAGGCCGCGCAAGGGGCGCCGGGCGAGGTGCTCGCGCTGGATCGCGCGGGGGTGCTTGTGGCCTGCGCCGAAGGCGCCTATCGCTTGCGCATCGTGCAGCCCGCAGGCAAGCGCGCGATGGAGGCCGATGCCTTTGCACGCGGCGCGCGCTTGTGCATCGGTGCGCGTTGGCCAGCGGACTAGCTCAGCGTTTGTTGCAGGTGCTGGCCCGCCTTGCGCATCCACTCATCCACGCTTGGGTAAGCCGCAAACAGCGCCGCTGCGATGCGCTTGGGCACGCGCGCAAGCAATGAGCGTTCGGTGGCAAGGATTTCCACATCCTCGGGGGGGCCGAGCGCGTCCAAGGCATGGCCGAAGGGCTTGCCCGCCTCCCATGTGAGCACGCGCAAGGCGCCGTCGGCGCGGCGCACGAAGTTGAGCTCGCCGTGCACGACGATCCAAAGGTCTTCGCCGAGCTCGCGCGCGGGCAGGCGCTCGCCTTCTTTCAGCTCCACGATGGAGGATTGCTCGGCGATCCATTCGCGATCCGCATCGGCGATCTCGCGCAGGCCCTCCACTTGATAGGTCATCGTGTGCAAAAGCCGCCGCTCCACGACGCGGCGCAGGTAATCGCCCGCCAGCGGCGAGCGCTTGGCGAGTTCTTCCACGACCGCTTCGGCAAACTCCAAAAGCTCCGCTTGGGTGCGCGCCACAACGCTTGCCGAGCGCGGAAGCTTGAACAGGCAGGCCACTTCGCCGAAGAAGTCGCCCGGCCCGAGCGTGCGCACGGTTTCTTCGCGGCCGGCGACCGCCACGCGCACTTCGCAGCGTCCCTGCAAAAGCAGATCAAATGTGTGGCCCACTTCGCCCTCGCGCATGATCACCGTGCCGGCTTCCACGCGCTTGCGCGTGCCTTCGCGCAAAAAGGCCTCGGCCTCTTCGTCGGACAAGGGCTCAATGAGTGCGAAGCGGCGCAAGGCGCTTGCGTCTTCCGCATCCTCCGTAAGGCGCGCGACCTCCAAAAGCGATTCCACTTCGCCGCCTTGCATGCCCAAGGCCTGGGCACGCGCAAGAAAGCCCACGGCCTGCGAGGGAAGCCCAAGCGCAATGAGCCGCTTGGCAGCGCCAAGCGCCACTTTTGCCGCCTGCGGCTTCTTGCCGAGCCGTTCCAAACCCCGAATGAGCAGCCGCGCGATGCGCGCGTCATCGGGGTAGGCGCGGTGCAAGAAGTCGCAGACCACGACGAATCCAAGATCATCCAGCGCCATTGCCGCCGAGTATAGCTCCCGCATTGCCGCGCGCACCTCTCTTGCTAGCGTTCGCGGCATGCGCATCGCACCCGAAGGCCGGCCTTGGATTGCCGGCGCATTGGTTTTTACGGTTCTCGCATGGTGGGCGGCGGGGATTTGGATCGCGCTCGTCTTCGTGCTTGCAGCGGGGTTTTTCGCCAACTTCTTCCGCGATCCCGTGCGCACGCCCGCAGGTGAAGGGCTTGTCGCGCCTGCCGACGGCAAGGTCGTGCGTGCGGACGATGGCCGCGTGGACATCTTCATGAATGTGCTGGATGTGCATGTGATCCGCGCACCCGCTGCGGGCCGCATCCTCTCCATGCGCCATGTGCCGGGCCGCTTCGGCCATGCCGAGCGCGAACCTGCCAGCCTTCACAACGAACGGTTGGAAATCGTGCTCGCCACCGAGCAAGGAGAGATCCGCCTGCACCTGATTGCGGGGCTGGTTGCGCGCCGCATCGTGCCCTATGTCGCGGTCGGCGATCGCGTGGAGCGCGCTGCGCGCATCGGCATCATCCTCTTCGGCTCGCGCGTGGATTGCTTCTTTCCCGAAAACTGGAAGACACAGGTCGCAGAAGGTGCGCATGTGCGCGCAGGGGAAAGCGTGATCGCAAGCTTGGAGAAGGCAGGCGATGACAACGCCTGAGGCGCCCGTGCGCGAAAAACCGCGCACAAAGGGCGTGTATCTCATCCCAAGCCTGCTTACAAGCATGGGCCTGTTTGCGGGCTTTTATTCGCTCATCGCCGCGATCCAAGGCCGCTTTGAGCTTGCGGCCTGGGCCTTGGTGG
>WFOX01000116.1 GCA_015487905.1 Mariprofundales bacterium | reverse complement strand
TCACCCAGCAAATGGCAGCTCATCGCCGCGCACTCAATGTGCCAGCCGGGCCGCCCGGGACCCCACGGGGAATCCCACGAAGGCTCGCCGGGTTTGGCGCGCTTCCAAAGCACGAAGTCCAGCGGATTGCGTTTGCCCGCGTGATCCTCCACGCGCGCGCCGGCCATAAGCTCCTCCAGCCGCTTGCCCGAAAGCCGCCCATAGCCCGCAAAGCGCTCCACGGCATAGACGATGTCGCCCTCATCACTGCGATAGGCGTAGCCCGCCTCTATAAGCCGCGCAATCATGCGGATCATCTCGGGGATGTGCTCAGTCGCGCGCGGCTCGGCATCGGGCGCAAGGCACCCGAGCCGTTGCATGTCCTCGTGAAAGGCCGCGATCATGCGCGCGGTGAGCCTCTCTATCGGCTTACCCATCTCTTGGGCGCGCGCGATGATCTTGTCATCAATATCCGTGAAGTTGCGCACATAGCGCGGGCGCAGGCCCAAATGCCGGAGCCAGCGCACGAGCAGGTCAAAGACGACCATGACGCGCGCATGGCCGATGTGCGCGCGGTCATAGACCGTGACCCCACAGACATAGATGGACACCTCAGGCGGCCGCACGGGTTCAAGCGGCAGCTTCTTGCGCGCCAGCGTGTCATAAAGCACTAGCTCGGACATGCGGCAAGCTCCTTTTGCGCAGCCAGCATCCTTGCGCGCGCACCTTTGGCTCCCCAAAACGCAAAGAGCACGGCCAGCGGCGGGCCGTCCAACCTGCCCAGAAGCGCCGCACGCAGCGGCAGCAGCAACGCGCGCCCGCGCTTGCCCACCGCCTGTTGCAGGCGTTTCTTATAGGTATCAAAATCTTCGTTCTCTTCGGGCAAATGCTCAAAAATCCAAGTATTTTCGCAAAGAACCTCGCGCGCGTCCGGGGTTATTGACGCGGTTTCGTTCCAAATCCTTGCGTATTTTTGCACATCCTCCGCTTTTTGCAGGTTTTCGCGCAGGATTTCGGCGATCGCCTCGGCTTGCGGCTGCGCCTCCGATGGCAGCCAGGCGCGGATGCGGCGGGCAAGCTCGGGGAGGGAGAGCGCGTGCAGCACGCGCGCGTTGAGGGGGGCAAGCTGCGCGGGGTCCCAGCGCGCAGGCGCCGTGGACAGCCGCGCAGGATCAAAGGCGCGCGCCGCCGCATCCAAGTCCAGCGCATCCTCAGGAAGATTGGGATGGCCCAGGCGCACGAGCAAGAGCGCCACGGCCTCGGGTTCCCAGCCCGCCCGGCGCAAATCCTCCAAGCGCACATCGCCCGTGCGCTTGGAAAGCTTGCGGCCCTGCTCATCCACGAGCAGGCCCACATGCGCATAGCGCGGTGCGGGCATATCCAGCGCCTGCAAGATCAGGGTTTGATAGGCCGCGTTCGTGAGGTGATCGTCGCCGCGGATCGCATGCGTGATCCCCTCGTGCGCATCGTCCACGGCGTTGGGAAGCAAAAAGGTGAAGCTTCCATCCGTGCGCACGAGCACGGGATCGTCCAGATCGCGGCGCGCAAAGCGCACGGCCCCGCGCAAGAGATCCTCCACCACGATCTCGCCTTCCTTACTGCGCGCGGCCAAGCGCCAAACGAAGGGCTCGTGTGCTGCGCGCCGCGCGGCTTCCTCAGGCGCAAGCCTGCGGCAGCGGCCTGAGTAGCGTGGCGCACGCCCCTGCGCCTTCATGCGCGCACGCGCGCGCGCAAGCTCCTCTTCCGTGCAAAAGCAGCGATAGGCCAGCCCCTTTGCCGCGAGCTTACGAAGCGCCTCTTCATGGCGCGCACGCGCGGCACTTTGGCGCGTTTCCTCATCCCAGGAAATGCCAAGCCAAGCGAGATCGCGGCGAATGGCCGCTTCGTATTCCGGGCGGCTGCGGCGGGGATCGGTGTCCTCCCAGCGCAGCAAAAACGCGCCGCCTTCCGCACGCGCAAGCAAAAAGTTCAAAAGCGCGATGCGCGCGCCGCCCACATGCAGAAATCCCGTGGGGCTGGGCGCAAAGCGCGTGCGCGGCTTACTTGCGCAGGATGATGACTTCATCGGGATGGACATAGCCGAGTTCGCGATGGATCGCGGCCTCCATCGCGATGCGGTCGTGCCTGAGCGCATGGATCTCGCGCAAAAGCGCCGCCTCCTCCTTGCGCAGCGTTTGCAGCGCATCGGCAAGCGCCGCGACCTCTTCTTTGGCCGCGAGATAGCGGCGCAAGGGGCCATCTGGCAAAAGCCAAGAGGCGGCCCATGCAAGCACGAAGCCCCAGGCGAGCCAGGGAATGATTCTACGCCTCATGCAAGCCCGAACGCGGCGCGGCCCGCATAGCGGGCGGTGGTGCCGAGCTGTTCCTCAATGCGCAAAAGCTGGTTGTATTTCGCAAGCCTGTCCGAGCGCGAGGCGCTGCCGGCCTTGATCTGCGGGCAGCCGAAGCCGACCGCGAGATCGGCGATCGTGTAGTCCTCGGTTTCGCCCGAGCGATGGCTCATCATCGTGCGGTAGCCGTGCAGATGGGCAAGCTCCACGGCGTTGCGCGTCTCGGTCAATGTTCCGATCTGATTCACCTTGACGAGCAAGGCGTTCGCGACCCCCTCCTCAATGCCGCGCTCCAAAATCTTCGGGTTGGTCACGAAAAGATCGTCGCCCACGAGCTGCACCTTGTGGCCCAGGCGCTCGGTGAGCCGCTTCCAGCCCTCCCAGTCGTGCTCGGAAAGCGCATCCTCCACCGACACGATCGGGTAGCGCGTGATCATCTCCTCCACCCAAGCGATCATGCCGTCGGTATCCAGCTCCTTGCCCTCGCCGGCAAGCACATAGACGCCGCGCTCTTCATCGTAGAACTCGCTTGCCGCCAAGTCCATACACAGCACGATGTCCTTGCCTGCGGAAAGCCCTGCGCGCGCAATCGCCTCCAGGATCTGCTCAATGCCCGCCTCATTGGAGGGAAGGCTCGGCGCAAAGCCGCCCTCATCGCCCACGGCGATGCTGTATCCCTTTTCTTTGAGCACATTTTTCAGCGCATGAAAGACGAGCACGCCCATCTCCAAGGCCTCGCGGAAGCTTGTGGCCCCCACGGGCGCGATCATGAACTCCTGCACATCCATGTTGTTGTCGGCGTGCTTGCCGCCGTTGATCACATTCATGCACGGCACCGGCAGTTGGTTCGCGCCAAGACCCCCAACATAGCGGTAAAGCGGCAGATGCGTTTCGCGTGCGGCGGCCTTGGCCACGGCCAAGGACACGGCAAGAATCGCATTCGCGCCGAGCCGTGCCTTGTTCTCCGTGCCGTCCAGCTTGATGAGGGTTTCGTCAATCTCCATCTGGTTGAGCGCCTCCATGCCGAGCAGGTGCTCGCGGATCTCGCCGTTGATGTTGGCAACCGCCTTCTGCACGCCGCGCCCGTAGAGCCGCTCACCGCCATCGCGCAGCTCCACGGCCTCGCGCGTGCCCGTGGAGGCGCCGCTTGGGACGGACGCGCGCCCGAACGCGCGCGATTTGAGCCGCACATCCACCTCCACGGTGGGATTGCCGCGCGAGTCAAAGATCTCGCGTCCGCGAAGCTCCACGATTTCGCTCATTGCTCCTCTCCTTGCCAGGACTTCACAAGCTCATCCAATGCTTTGAGCTCTGCAAGCAGCCGCGGCAGCCATGCAAGCGGCAGCGAGTTCGGCCCATCGGAAAGCGCCTTATCCGGCTCCGGATGCACCTCCATGAACAAGGCCGCCACACCCACCGCCACGGCCGCGCGCGCAAGCACAGGCGCCATGCGCCGATCCCCACCCGAGCGCCCGCCCAGGCCCCCGGGCTGCTGCACCGAGTGCGTGGCGTCAAAGACCACAGGCGCGCCAAGCTTCCGCATGATCGCAAGCCCGCGCATGTCCACCACGAGGTTGTTGTAGCCGAACGAGGTGCCGCGCTCGCAAAGGAGAATCTCCTTCGCACCTGCGGCCTCGGCCTTTTCCATCACATGCTTCATATCCCAAGGCGCGAGAAACTGCGCCTTTTTGATGTGGAGCGGCTTGCCCGTAGCCGCTGCTGCAACGATGAGATCCGTCTGGCGGCACAAAAAGGCCGGAATTTGCAGCACATCCACGACCTCGGCCACGGGCGCCGCCTGCTCGGGCAGATGAATGTCGGTGAGGACCGGAAGGCCTGTCTCCTGCTTGACCCGCGCGAGAATCGCAAGCCCTTTCTCCATGCCGGGGCCGCGGAAGCTTGCGATGCTCGTGCGGTTGGCCTTGTCAAAGCTCGCCTTGAAGATGAGCGGCACGCCCGCCTCGTGGAAGATGCTTGCCAGCGCCTCGGCCACGCGCAAGGTGAAATCTTCGTTTTCTATGACGCACGGGCCTGCGATCACGGCAAGCGGCTTGTCGTTGCCGATCGTGATGCCGCCTACGCGCACGATGGAGCTAGGCATGCGCGCGCTCCAAGGCCGCGGCCACGAAGTCGCGGAAAAGCGGATGCGGCGCATAAGGCCGCGATAAGAACTCGGGATGGAACTGGCAGGCCACGAACCACGGATGATCCGCAAGCTCAATGATCTCCACAAGCTCCCCGTCGGGGGATTCGCCTGCGATCACAAGCCCGGCCCGCTCCAGCCGCTCGCGATAGCCCGGATGGAACTCGTAGCGGTGGCGGTGCCGCTCGCGCACCTCGTCGCGACCATAGGCCGCATGCGCGCGCGTGCCGGGCTTGAGCCGGCACGGATAGGCGCCCAGGCGCATCGTGCCGCCGAGGTCATCGCCGGGGGCGCGGCGGATGCGGATGCCGTCGCGCTCCCACTCGGTCATGAGCGCGATCACCGGCTCCTTCGCCTGCGGGTCAAACTCGCTGCTCGTGGCATCAGGCATGCCCGCCACATGGCGCGCGAACTCAATCACGGCAAGCTGCATGCCAAGGCAAATGCCGAGAAACGGGACATGATGCTCGCGCGCATAGCGAATCGCAGCCATCTTGCCGGCAGCGCCGCGCAGCCCGAATCCGCCCGGCACGAGGATGCCGTGGGCATCCTGGAGCACCCGGGCGGCGTCCTCGCGCTCCAGCCGCTCGGCATCCACATAGAGGATCTCCACCTTGGCGCCGTTGGCAGCACCGCCATGCACGAGCGCCTCATGCACGGACTTATACGCATCGGCCAGCTCCACATACTTGCCGACCATCGCGATGCGCACATGCTTGTCCGCCTTCTCCACGCGCGCGCAAAAATCGCGCCAGATGGAAAGATCCGGCTCGGGATCGGCAAGGCCAAGCTTGGCAAGCACGGCGCTGCCAAAGCCCTCCTCGCGCAGGCGTAGCGGCAGCGCATAGATGAGCGGCACATCGCGCGCCTCAATCACGCGCTCGCGCGGGACATTGCAAAAAAGCGCGATTTTGTCGCGTTGCGCGCGCGGGATTTCGCGCTCGCAGCGGCACACGAGCACATCGGGCGCAATGCCGATCTCGCGCAGCTTCTGCACCGAGTGCTGCGTGGGCTTGGTTTTGAGCTCGCCGGCGGCGGCGATGTAGGGCACAAGCGTCAAATGCACATAACAGGTGCGATCCTCGCCGAGGTCAAAGCGCAGTTGCCGAATCGCCTCCAGAAACGGCAACGATTCAATGTCGCCGACCGTGCCGCCGATCTCCACAATCGCCACATCGGGGCCGTCCTCGGCGATGCCGAGGATCGCCTCCTTGATCGCATCGGTGATGTGCGGGATCACTTGAACGGTTGCGCCGAGGTAGTCGCCGCGGCGCTCGCGCCGGATCACGGATTCATAGATGCGGCCGGCCGTGTAGTTGCTGCGCCGCGTCATGCGCACGTGCGTGAAGCGCTCGTAGTGGCCGAGGTCCAGATCGGTTTCGGCGCCGTCGTCGGTCACGAAGACCTCGCCGTGCTGGAACGGGTTCATCGTGCCCGCATCCACATTGATGTAGGGATCCAGCTTCTGCATCGCGACGCGATAGCCGCGCGCTTCAAACAGCGCCCCCAAGCTCGCTGCGGCCACACCCTTGCCGAGCGAGGACACCACACCACCGGTCACGAACACGAAACGGGTTTGCTTGGCTGCGCCCACGACGGGCGCCGACGCTAGCCAGCCGCAAGCCTTCGCGCCACAATCGCCGCGAGATTGCTTGGGGGAAGGCAAATGGGGCTTTTGGATCGCTTGCGCCGGGGCCTTGCGCGCACGCGCGCAGCATTGGGGCTTCATGCGCCCGATGCGCATGTGCAGGAGGAGTTGGAGGATGCGCTCGTGCTGGCCGATGTCGGCGCGCAGCTTGCGCATACGCTTGCGGCCAAGGCCGCGCGCGCGCCCGATCCCTGGCAGGCGCTTGCCGAAGAGGCCGTGCGGATGCTGCCTGCGCCGAGGCCCATCGTTTGGCCTGAGGACGGGCCGCTTGTGGTGCTCGTTTGCGGCGCCAATGGTGTCGGCAAAACGACGACGATCGGCAAGCTCGCCTGGCGCTGGGGGAAGGAAGGCAAAAAGGTGCTCGTTGTCGCCGCCGATACCTTTCGCGCGGCGGCGCGCGAGCAGCTCGCCGCGTGGTGCGCGCGCGCAGGCGCGATGTTCTTTGCCGGGAATGAGGGGGCGGATCCCGCAGCCGTAGCCTTTGACGGCGTGCAGCACGCCCGCGCGCGCGGCGCGGATGCCGTGATCGTGGATACGGCAGGCCGCACGCATGCGCATGCGGGGCTTGTGCGCGAGCTGGCCAAGGTGCGCCGCGCGATCGGCAAGGCTCTCCCCGGCGCGCCGCACGCATCGTGGATCGTCGTGGATGCCGCAAGCGGCCAGAACGCGATCGTGCAGGTCAAAACCTTCGCCGAGGCGGCAGGGGCCACGGGGATCATCTTGACCAAGCTGGACGGCTCGGCCAAGGGCGGCATTGCGCTGGCGCTTGCCCACGAAACGGGGTTGCCGATTCAGTTTCTCGGGGTGGGGGAGTCGCTGGAGGATCTTGTGGATTTTGCGCCCGATGCCTTCGCGAAGGCGTTGTTTGCCCGGAACCCATGAATGTTCCTGTCGGGCTGAAGCCCGACCTACAGGCCCGTGTTGCGAATGTTTTGCAAGATGCAATGTAGGTCGCCCTTTAGGGCGACACGGCGCCGGCGAACATGTCGGGCTAAAGCCCGACCTACAGGGGGATTTGCAAACGGTATGCAAAAGGCAATGTAGGTCGCGCTTTAGCGCGACAGGGCGCCGGCAGTTGCAACCGAGGGTGGGATGTCGGGCTGAAGCCCGGCCTGCGGGGCCTCAATAGGCATCTTTCCGGTGGCGGATGCGCACGATGATGATCTCGTTCTCCCGCGGCATCTCAAAAATGATCCGATATCTGCCCACGCGCACGCGATAGGTGTGTTCCCTGCCCGCCAGCTTCACGCAAAAGCGGGGATTCGCCAATTTGTCCCCCTTTTCCATTTCACGGGTGGCCGCCTCCACCCGTTTGCGCGCCTCAGCAGGCAGGGACTCAAGCTCCTTGAGCACACTTTTGCGGAAAAACACCTTGTTCATGCGCGATTCCCTCGCGCTTGCAGCTCAGG
>WFOX01000115.1 GCA_015487905.1 Mariprofundales bacterium | reverse complement strand
GCCTGCCACGAGCGCGCCCCCGAGCGGCACAAAAAGTAAATCGGCGCGTCCTTGGGTAGCCGCGCCTCTTCCAAGGGAAGCATGGAAAGCGGGATGAGCCGCGCACCCGGCACGCGCGCAGCCTCAAACTCCTCGGGCGTGCGCACATCAATGAGATGCACACGCTCGCCCGCCTGCATCTTCGCAAACAATGCCTCGGGATGGATCTCCTCAATCACGGCTGCATCCCCTTCTTCACGGGATAGCCCGCCTGCTGCCAGGCCAACATCCCGCCCTGGACATTTTCAATGTTTGTAAACCCATGCTTGGCGAGAATCTCCGCGGCCTTCGCCGAGCGATGCCCCGAGCGGCAATAGAGATAGACCTGCCGATCGCGCGGCACTTCGGCCAAGCGCTGCTCCAGCTCGTCCAGCGGAATCAGCTTCGCGCCCGGAATGTGGCCGGCGGCGTATTCCTCGGGCGTGCGCACATCAATGAACACGAACGGAATCGGCGAATACGGCCCCTCGCTCCAGTGCTCGTAGGCATGCTGGATGCTCGCCTGCTCGTAGCCCGCGGGCGCCATCGGCCCTTGGCCGCAGGCCCAGGCCGCGCTGGCTGCCACCCACGCCGCCATGAGCATCCACAAGCGCTTCGCCATATTCGCACCTCCTAATGTAGTTGCGAATCATAGAGAGACTCGGCGCTGCTTCTGTGATGTGATCACAGAGAAGGCAACGGACAACGAAAACCGCAGCCCTGCACCCAGGCCTCAAAGCGCGCCGCCGGCATCGGGCGCGCAAGCGCATAGCCCTGCACGCGGTCACAGGCAAGCTCTGCAAGCATGCGCAAGGTCGCCTCGTCTTCGGCACCTTCGGCGACGACCTCAAGCCCAAGCTCGTGCGCAAGGGCGATGATCGCGCGCACGATCGCGCGGCTTTTTGCATCCTTCGTCATCGTGCCCACGAAGCTGCGATCCACCTTGAGCTCCTGCACGGGGAGCTCGTGCAGGTAGCGCAGCGAGGCATGGCCTGTGCCGAAGTCGTCAATGGCAAGGCGCAGCCCCCGCGCCCGCAGCTCCGCGAGCACCGCCTTCGCGGCCTCGGCATTGGCGATCAGCGCCGTTTCCGTGACTTCCAAGACGAGCATCTGCGGCGGAAGGTCGTGCGCGGCCAGCAACCCTGCCACGCGCTCGGGGAAATGGGCGTCCTGCACATCCACGCCCGAGACATTGACGGCGACGCGAAAGTCCCCCGCAAAGCCATGCGCATGCCAATGCGCGCATTGCGCGCAGGCCGCGCGCAACACCCAATGCGTAAGCGCGGGGATCAGCCCTTCCTCTTCGGCCACGGGCACGAACTCGGACGGCGGCACAAGCCCCCGCGCGGGGTGATGCCAGCGCAAAAGCGCCTCTGCGCCCACCACGCGCCCGTCCACAAGCCGCACTTGCGGCTGAAACCAAAGCTCAAGTTCGTCGTTTTCAATGGCATGTGCAAGCTCCTCGGCAAGCCGCGCGCGGCGCTGCATCGCCGCGGCAAGCTTGGCGTCGTAGGCGCGCACGCGCGCAGGCTCACGCGCCGCGCGTCTAAGCGCCGTTTCCGCGCGCTCCAGCACATCCCCTGCGTCCTTTCCCTCCTCGGGGTCAAACACGGCAAGCCCAAGCGCAAGCGGCGTGTGCACGCGCATGCCGCGCAGCACCTGCTCGCTTTGAAAGAGGCCGGCAAGCTTTTGCGCCTTTTGCAGCGCCTGTTGCATGTCCGCATCGGGCAAGAGAATCGCAAACACATCACCGCTTGCACGCGCAAGATAGCCGCGCCGTGCCTCGCGCCGCAGAAACGCCGCCACATCGCGCAGCAGCCGATCCCCCATCTTCGTGCCGAGCAAACGATTGACGCGCGCAAGCTCGCCCACGCGCGCAAGCACGAGCGCAAAGGGCTCCTTGCGCGCGGCGCGCGCTTCCAGCTCTTTGAGCAGCCGATAGCGATTGGGAAGCTCGGTGAGCGGATCGTGCGCCGCAGCGTGTTCCAACGCACGCGCATGGGCATGGAAATAGGCATCCAGAGCAAGCGTAAGGTCAAAAAAGACCACCTTGATGAGCGCCCGCGCAGCCCGCAACGCGATGGAAACATCCGGCATTTCCGCAAAAATCGCCGGGATGAGCCGCTCCAAATAAAACGCATAGGCGCCGAGATACCACTCAGGCGCAAGCCCCACGCGCTCGTGCACGATGCCGATGCGCAGGCGTTGCAACACATAGTCCCAATCGCGCGGGCCTGTGAAAAGCGTCGCAAAGTAATGTGCCTGTTTTTCCTTGAGGCGCGCAAGCGAAAATGCATCCGGCACCAGCCGCCGCAGCTCCGGCACGCGCAAGATGTGCGCGTAAAAATCCTCTACGAACTCAGCGATGCGCGGGCGCAGATGCGCGAATGCCGCTGCAAGCGCTTTTTCATCTTCTTTGCCGAACTCAAGAAATCCCCAGCGGCGGCGAATGCGCGCGGGATCCAGCCCCGTCTCGCGCGCGACTTCTTGAGCCGTCAGTCCCTTGATCTCGCCCGGCGCTTCGCCCGTTTTCGCCCTCCCCTTGTTGCGCGTTGCGCGCAGTCATGCGCGCGCCCCGGCTTTTTTAAGCACGCAGCGTGCCATTCCTGCGCGTAAGTGGTTGCACAGTTTCAACGAAACACGCAATCAAGACAAGGTCTGAGGAAATATCCGGGCGTTTGCTTTGAAAAGCCCATTCTATTTCTGCACACGGTCCTGCCCGCAAAAGTCCTGTGTAAGCCGATCCTCCGCATGAGGACGAAAACGCATACTTGCAAAGCGCTCGTGGGCCGGATGTATGCGGTAATGCTCAGCAACTTCGGGGGCGCAAAAACGAATCACCCAAACCCAACTATAACGGGCGTCCTCACGCATCGTCTTTCCCGTGAAGATGCGACGAACGCCTGGAATCTCTCCAAGCTCCCGCGCTCCTTCGGCGAACAGTGCTTGCACCTCAGCGTCAGAAAGCGCGGTATTGAAGAGCACAAGGTGCTCCACTTCTTCCCAGGGGCGCGCAACGCGCAGCACTTCTTCTGCACGCCCGGCTGATCCCCAGATATGCGCGCAGCGCTCCACTTCCCGGGCCACAGCATCACGAACTCCTGTATGGAGTGCTGGATAGCTTGTGGCGCCCTCAGTAAGATTGCGGCGTATGGTCTCAGCGGCTGCATCCGAAAGCGCTGTATAGTAATTGATCTTGCTCACGCCGCGCGCGATCAATGCATGGAATTGCTTGTCCGTAAGCCCTGTGCCACCGTGGATCACAAGCGGGATACCAAGGGATGCATTGATTGCTGCCAATCGCTCCAAATCCAGCCGTGGTTCTCCTTTCATGCGCCCATGCACGGTGCCGATAGAGACCGCCAAAAAATCCACGCCTGTTTCTTTCACGAAACGCGCGGCCTCCTCGGGCTCGGTGTAGCGTAGCTGCCCAGGATGTAAAGTGGCATCCTCTCCCTCCACGCCAGGCACATAACCAAGCTCGCCTTCCACGGGCACGCCGCAGGCATGCGCCATTTCCACGACCTCGCGCGTAAGCCGCACATTTTCGGCAAATGGAAGGTGTGAAGCATCCACCATCACACCGTTGCAACCAGCAGCAATGGCCTCGCGTGCGGTTCGCAGACTCGCTCCGTGATCCAGGTGGATCGCCACAGGCACGGAAGCTCGCTTTGCCGCGTTTTCCGCAGCAGCAACGAGTTCTTTCCATGGGAAATAACGAAAGTGAGACTCAGCCACGCTCAAGATCACAGGAGACTTGGCGCGCTCAGCGCCCGCAAGCACGCCTTCTAGAAACGCAAGATCCACGAGATCAAACGCCCCAACCGCATAGCCATGCGTATGGGCATGCACAAGCATATCCTTCATGGAAACAAGTGGCATAGCCTCCTCCTGTTGAAAAAAATAAGGGGAGGCTTATATGCCTCCCCTGCTTTTTCCCACGCCGTCTTGGAAGCACATGTGGCTGCGTTAGTCCAGATACCCCGCGAGCTTGTCGCGCCAGCCCGGGAAGAACTTGTCCGCATCCTCGGGGAAGCTCACGAAGGCGCGCGCGAACTCGCGGTGCGTCTTCGCGAACTCAATCGGATCGGCCCCGGACTTCCAGCACTCATACGCCTGCTTGAGCGACTTGCCGCCCG
>WFOX01000114.1 GCA_015487905.1 Mariprofundales bacterium | reverse complement strand
GCCTCGTCCCAAACGACGGATTGCGGCCCCTCCAGCACCTCGGCCGCCACCTCCTCGCCGCGATGCGCAGGCAAACAATGCAAAAAGATCGCATCGGGCGCAGCCAGGCGCATAAGCTGCCCATCCACCTGATAGCCGGCAAAGGCCTGCCTGCGCGCCTCGGCCTCTTCCTCCTGGCCCATGGAGGCCCAAACATCGGTCACCACCGCATCGGCGCCAAGCGCGGCCTCTTCAGGCGCGCCCACAAGCGCCACATCCGCGCCACGCCGCCGCGCCTCCTCCACAAGTGCCGAATCCGGCGCAAAGCCCTCGGGGCAGGCAAGCCTGAGCCGAAAGCCAAAAAGCGCCGCCGCCTCAATCCACGAGTGTGCCATGTTGTTGCCGTCGCCCACCCAGGCGATCGTCGCGCCCGCAATCTCCCCGCGATGCTCTTCAAAGGTGAGCACATCGGCGAGCAGCTGGCACGGATGGTGCGCATCGGTGAGCGCATTGATCACGGGCACGGATGAGAAGGCCGCAAAGCGCTCCAAGGTTGCATGCGCGTGCGTGCGCACGGCGATCACATCCACCATGCGCGAAAGCACCCGCGCCGTATCCTCGGGCGGCTCGCCGCGGCCAAGCTGGGTCGTGGAGGCGTGCAGATAAAGCGTATGCCCGCCAAGCTCCATCATGCCGACCTCAAACGAGACGCGCGTGCGCGTGCTCGCCTTGTCAAAGACAAGCGCAAGCGTGCGGCCGAACAGCGGCCCCGGATGCTCGCGCCGCATCTCCTCACGGCGCGCTTTGAGCTCCCGCGCGCGGGCCAGGATCGCGCGCGCTTCCTCCCTCGTAAGATCCCAAAGCCTTAGGAAATGCCGCATGCGCGCTCCAGGGCGCGGCCAAGCCGCGCAAGGCCTTCCATGAGTTCTTCCTCGGTCAGCACCAGCGGCGGCAGAAGCCGCACCACCTTGCTTCCCGCCGTGAGCACAAGCAAGCCCTCCTTCCGCGCCGCTGCTACGACATCGGCGGCCTCGCGATCCAGCTCCAGTCCCCACATAAGCCCGCGCCCGCGCACCTCGCGGATGCAAGGCATCCGCGCGGCCAGCGCTTCCAGCTCGCGCGCCACGATCTCGCCAAGCTGGGCCACATGCGCAGGCACTTGTTCCTTGTCCATCGCCTCCAACACGGCCAAGGCCGCACGACAGGCCAAGGGATTGCCGCCGAAGGTGGAGCCATGCGCTCCCGGCGCAAAGCCCTGCGCGAGTTCTCCGCGCGCAAGCAGCGCGCCGATCGGAAAGCCGCCGCCCAGCCCCTTGGCAAGCGTGATCGCATCGGGCTGGATGCCCGCATGCTCAAACGCAAACCAGGCGCCCGTGCGGCCCATGCCCGTTTGCACCTCATCCAGCACAAGCCACGCGCCCGCCGCATCGCAGCGCCTGCGCACGGCGCGGAGAAACTCCACGGGCAACGGGCGCACGCCGCCCTCGCCCTGAATCGGCTCCAGAAGCACCGCCGCGACACCGTCATCCCAGGCCGCATCCAGCGCGGCTTCGGTCGGCGCTTCCATCGCGCGAAAGCCTGCGGGCAAGGGTTCAAAGCCCTGTTGCATGCGCGCCTGCATCGTGGCCGCAAGCGCCCCAAGCGTGCGCCCGTGAAAGGAGCCGGCAAGCGCAAGGATTACGGGATTCTTGCGCCCTGCTTCGTGGGCGGCGCGGCGCACGAGCTTGATCGCGGCCTCATTGGCCTCCGCACCCGAGTTGCAGAAAAAGGCGCCCTCCATCCCTGCAAGCCGGCAAAGCCGCTCGGCGAGCAGCTCCTGCTGCGGGATGCGAAAGAGGTTGGAGCCATGCATGAGCGTCTTGGCCTGCTCGGCGATGGCCGCGGCAAGCGCCGGATGCGCATGGCCGAGTGAGACCACACCCACGCCCGAAGTGAAGTCCAAATAGCGGCGGCCTGCGTCATCCCAAACCCATACGCCCTCGCCGCGCACAAGCGCGATCTCGGCGCGCGCATAGGTGGGAAGCAAAAAGTGCTCGGGCGCCGTCATTCGTCCACGGCAAAGGCCTTGGGGCCGCGGCGCATGCCCACGGGTCCCGTGCGCGTCATCTCCATGATCCCCAAGGGCTTCACCATGCGCAAAAACGCATCAATCTTGTGCGGCTTGCCCGTAAGCTCAAAGGTGTAGGTTTCCTCGGACACATCCACGACCTTGGCGCGGAAGACCTCAGCCATGCGCAGGGCCTCGGCGCGCGTTTCCTTTTCAGCGCGCACCTTCACAAGCAAAAGCTCGCGCTCCATGTGCTCCACGCGCGAGATGTCCTCCACCTTGATCACGGGAATGAGCTTGTTGAGCTGCTTTTTGATCTGCTCAATCACGCGCTCATCGCCGTGCGTAACAAGCGTCATGCGGCTTACGGTCGGATCCAGGGTCGGCGCGACATTGAGGCTTTCAATGTTGTAGCCGCGCGCCGAGAACAGCCCCGCGATGCGCGTGAGCACCCCGAACTCGTTTTCCACGAGGATCGTGATCGTGTGCCTCATGGCAGCACCATCTCGTGCAGAGCGGCTCCTGCCGGCACCATCGGCAGCACGTTCTCCTCCTTCTCCACGACGACATCCAGAAGCACAAAGCGCTCGTCCTTGCGCGCATGCGCAAAGGCGCCCTCCAGCGCAGGCCTTAGATCCGCAAGCTTCTCCACGCGCACGCCCACGCCGCCATAGGCCTCGGCGACCTTGGCGAAATCCGGCAACGACTCAAAGTAGGAATGCGCATAGCGGGATTCGTAAAAAAGCTCCTGCCATTGGCGCACCATGCCGAGATAGGCGTTGTTGAGGATGATGATGACGATCGGAAGCTTGAACTGCCGCGCCGTGGACAGCTCCTGAATCGTCATCTGGATGGAGCCGTCGCCTGTGAAGAGCACGACATCGTCGTTGGGCCTCGCGATCTT
>WFOX01000113.1 GCA_015487905.1 Mariprofundales bacterium | reverse complement strand
GCCTTCTGCTTAAGCTCGCGGATCTTTTTTGCAAGCTCACGCGAGGTGCCTTCCTGAAACTGCGTGATGCGCAGATAGGCATAGCCCGGCGCCACAAAATCGCCTTTCACCGACTTGATGTGGATCACGGCGCGCGTGATTTCAAACTCAAGCGGCTTGTCCTCGCCCTCGCGCAGCACCGTGAGCCGAACCTTCGTGCCGGGCTTGCCGCGCATCTTGTGCACGGCCTCGGAAAGCGACATCTCGGAGGCAAGCTCGTCGTTGATCTTGATGATGAGATCCCCGGCCTTGAGCCCTGCGCGCCAGGCCGGCGTATCCTCAATCGGGGCCACGATGCGGATGCCGCCTTGGGCCTTCGTGATCTCAATGCCGAGCCCTCCGAACTCGCCCTTCGTATCAATCTGCATCTCGCGAAAGGCATCTTTGTTGAGATAGGCCGAGTGCGGATCCAATGAGGCCAACATGCCGGATAGCGCCCCTTCAATGAGCTCCTCATCGCTCACCTCGCGCACATAGGCGCGTTTGATCATCGCCATCACGCGCGCAAGCTTCTCCAACTCCGCATAGTCGGGACGCGAAGCGGCCTCCAGCGCCCGCGGCAGCGCAACACCTGCCGCCGCCATCACCACCACCGTGCCGCAGGCCACAAGCG
The DNA here is from genome assembly GCA_015487905.1 of Mariprofundales bacterium. Classification (GTDB taxonomy): domain Bacteria; phylum Pseudomonadota; class Zetaproteobacteria; order Mariprofundales; family S012-25; genus S012-25. Next base: position 6,700 of record WFOX01000113.1, on the reverse strand, counting down.
TTTTGCGCACCCAAGCCTTCATCGTCTTCCTCCTCGTGTGCGTGGTCTCGGCGCCAGCCACGCAAGCGGGTCTATTGCGCGCCCATGCTTGCGCAAGCCGAAATACAATGTCTCTTGCTCCACCCAACCGGTGGCGCCCGCATAGGCGATCGCCTCGCCTGCTTCCACCCAATCGCCTACGCGCACAAGCAGCGCTTCATTATGCGCATAAATCGTCCAAATGCCATGCCCGTGATCCAGCACGAGCACAAGCCCCATCCCCCCCAACCAACCGGCATAGCGCACGCGGCCTGCCGCGGCCGCGCGCACAAGCTCCGCCCTAGGCGCGATCAAAATCCCATCCGCGGGCCGGCCCAGCGGCGGCGCAGGCTTGCCAAAGCGCACGCGCACGCGCCCCGGCACGGGCCAGCGCAGCATGCCCGGGCGCAATCGGCGCCCTTGCGACAATCTGCGCTCCTCGGGCGCCAATAGCGCCGAGGCAAGCGCCTGTTGCTGCGCGCGCAGCATCGCGGCAAGTGCATGGCGCTTTTTGCGTAGCTTTTCTATCCACGCGCGCTTAGCACGGCGCTGCGCCGTAAGCTGCGCAAGCGCCTGCGCATGGCGCTTGCGTGCCTGCGCAAGCCTTGCCTGCGTGCGTGCAGCTTCCCTTTCGGCTTGCTGCGCGCGCCGAAACGCGGTCTGCCAGCGCACAAGCGCTTGCCTTTCCCAAGCAAGCAAGCGGCGCAAAAGCATACGCCGATGCGCAGCCGCAGAAACATCGCCGCCAAGCCACAGCGGAGGCGTTTGGCGATGCAGCCACGCGGCCCTAAGCGCCCAAAGCAGCTCGCGGCGGGCCTTGGCAAGCGCTTGCTTGGCCGCGCGCCGTTTCTGCTCGGCCTTGGCGTGCGCGCGCCGAGCAGCAGCCAGCGCCTTTTCCGTTTCCATCAGCGCCCTGCGCGCCTTGGCAAGTTGCGCATCCAAAGCGCGCAGCTCGCGCATCGCGGCAGTCAGCTTGCTTTGCGTGCGCGCAAGCGCGGCCTCAAGGTCTTCGGCCGCCGCCGCCCCGATGAAGCCGCAAAGCCCAAGCAGAATGCCGAGTGCACGCACCATCAACGCGGATAGGGATGGCCGATTGCCGCCATCGCCACGCGGAAGAGTTGCTCCACCAAGATCGCGCGCGCAAGCGCATGGGAATGCACAAGCGCGCCCAAACGCCAGCAACGCGCAGCCTGCCTACGCACATGTTCATCCACGCCATCCGGCCCGCCGATCACGAAGCAGGCAGGCTTCGTGCGCATCCAACTCGCAAGCATTTCCTCATCCAACGGCGCACCCTCCGGGTCCAAAAGCGCATAAGGATGCACGGCTGCGCGCAAAATCCGCTTGGCCTCTTCGCGGCGCCGCGCGTGTGGCGTGCGCGCGCGCGATGCGGCAAGCTCCACGAAGGAAACCGCGCAAATGCGACGCATCTTGCGCACGAGTTCTTGCTCGTAGGCTGCAAGGTGCGCATTCGGCGCACCCACAGAGACGATCACGCAAGCAAAGCGCGGGATTCAGGCCTCCCCGGGCGCGCCCCAAAGGCGCTCCAACTGAAACAGTTCGCGCACATCGGGCAGAAACAAATGCACGACCACATCCCCCAAATCCACGAGCACCCATTCCAAGGCCTCCAGCCCCTCTATGCGCGCGCGCAAGCCGTGGCGATCCGCCACCTCCTCCACCGCATCGGCCAAGGCCTTCAAATGCCGCTTGCTCGTGCCGGATGCGATCACGAAGCGATCGGCGATGTCCGATCGCTGCCAGACATCCAACACGATCACGCGCTCGGCCTTTTTGTCGTCCAGCGCGGCCACAACGGCTTCTGTCAGCCGCACGACCTCTTCGGGAACCGATCTCATCGCGCCTCCTTCGCATAAGCCTGCCAAATGGATTCGCGCACGCACGCAGGCAGCCACACGAGCGCCGCAGGATCGCGCCGCTGCAAACGCGCGCGCAACTCGGTTGCGGACACACGCGGCAGCTCAGCCTCCACACGCGCCACCGTCCCCACATCCGCCCGCCACGCATCCAACGCCTGCATGCGAAGCGGCGCGGGAGCAACGGCGCGCGGCGCACCCGCGCGCGCAAAGACGAGAAACGCCGCAAGCTCGGCATGGGCAGGCCAATCCACCCAACGGGCAAGCCCCGCAAAGGCGTCCTCGCCGAGCACGATCACCCAGCGCGCATCAGGCCGCAGGGCCTTGGCCGCGCGCAAGGTGATCATCGTCGGCGTGGGTTGCTTGCGGCGCAGCTCATAGTCCCAAACCCGCACGCGCGGCCACGGGGAAAGTGCTGCGCGCAGCCAGCGAAGCCGCTTGCTTGCAGAAGCATAGCCGCTCAGGCGCCGATGCACGGGCACGCCCGCGGGCACGACCCAAAGCGCGTCCAAATACGCCGAGGCAAGCGCAGCCAAGCGCACATGGCCAAGGTGCGGCGGATCAAAGGCGCCGCCGAAAAGGCCGATGATCGGGCTAGCCACGCACCTCGCCGTGGCCGAAGACGATCCACTTTTCTGTCGTCAGCCCCTCAAGCCCCACGGGGCCGCGCGCATGCAACCGGTCCGTGGAGATGCCGATCTCAGCGCCAAGCCCGTATTCGTAGCCGTCCGCAAAGCGCGTGCTCGCATTCCAGATCACGGATGAAGAATCCACCTCGCGCAAAAAGCGCATGCCAGCTGCGTAATCGTTGGTCACGATCGCATCGGTGTGGCCCGAGCCGAAGCGCGCGATGTGCGCGATCGCTTCCTCCAACGAATCCACGACGCGCACGGCCAAAATCAGCGCAAGGTATTCCGCGCGCCAGTCCTCCTCGCTTGCAGGCGCCACAGGCACCTCGCCTGCAAGCTTCTGCGTGCGCTCGCAGCCGCGCAGCTCCACGCCCGCCTCATGAAAGCGCGCAAGCATCTTGGGCAAAAACCGGGGCGCGATCTCGGCATGCACGAGCAAGGTCTCCATCGCATTGCACACGCCCGGGCGCTGCACCTTGGCGTTGAAGGCGATGTTCTCGGCCATCGCAAGATCGGCGGCGCGATCCACATAGACATGGCACACGCCATCATAGTGCTTGAGCACGGGCACGCGCGACTCGGCCGCGACGCGCGCAATGAGGCTTTTGCCGCCGCGCGGGATCACGAGATCCAGGTATTCCGTTGCTTGCAGCATCGCCCCCACGAAGGCGCGATCCGTGGTGGGCGCGGTTTGCACGGCCTCAGCGGGAAGCCCCGCACGCTCAAGCCCCTCGCGCACGCAGGCGACGATTTCGGCCACCGATTGCGCGGATTCCGATCCCCCGCGCAGGATCACGGCGTTGCCGGCCTTCATGCAAAGCCCGGAGGCATCGGCGGCCACATTCGGGCGCGATTCAAAGATCACGCCGATGACCCCGATCGGCACGCGCATCTTGCCCACCTGGATGCCGCTTGGGCGCGTGCGCATCGCGCGGATCTCGCCCACGGGGTCGGGAAGCGCTGCGATCTCGCGCAAGCCCTGCGCCATCGCCGCAATGCGCGCGTCATTGAGCAAGAGCCGATCCAGCAACGCCTCGGAAAGCCCGCGCGCGCGGGCTGCCTCCATATCGCGCGCATTCGCCTGCAAGATGCGTGCCTTTCTTTCCTCAAGCAGCCGCGCGGCTTCCAAGAGGGCCTCGTTTTTGGCGCGCGTGGGCGCTTTGGCCATCGCGCGCGCCGCCTCTTTGGCGCGCGCGCCCACCTGTTCCATGAGCTGCTTCGCGTTCATTCCTCCTCCACGAGCACGAGGTTGTCGCGATGCACGACCGCCGGGCCTTCGGCATAGCCGAGGATCGCGGCAATCTCACGGCTTGGGCGGCCTGCGATGCGCCGCACCTCTTCGGCGCTGTATCCTGCAAGCCCGCGCGCCACCTTGCCCGCAGGCCCCACGATCTCCACACACTCGCCCTTATCAAACTGCCCTTCCACGCGCACGATGCCCACGGGCAAAAGACTTGCCTTGCGCTCGGCAAGCGCGCGCGCCGCCCCCGCATCCACATAAATGCGCCCCTTGGGCTGCAACACATGCGCGATCCAATGCCGCCGCTTGCGCGCGCGCTCCGCAGCCGCGGGAAAGAGCGTGCCGAGCTCCTCCCCTGCGAGCAAGCGCACAAGCCGCCCGGGATCGCCGCCGTGCATGACGACACAGGCGACCCCGCCTGTCGTCGCGATCCTTGCCGCTTCCAGCTTCGTGCGCATGCCGCCCGTGCCGACTTCAGCACCAGCCCCGCCTGCGGCGCGCAACAACTCCGGCGTGATGCGCGCAACCAGACTTAGCCGTTTGGCATCCCGATGGCGGCGCGGATCGCGATCATAAAGCCCATCCACATCGGTGAGCATCACGAGCAAATCCGCATCCACGAGCAACGCCGTGAGCGCCGCGAGCCGATCGTTGTCGCCGAACTTGATCTCCTCCACGACCACCGTGTCGTTTTCATTCACGATCGGCACCACACCCGCATCCCAAAGGGTGTTCGCCGTGTTGCTCGCATTGAGCCAGCGCCGCCGATGGCGCAGGTCGTCTTTGGTGAGCAGCATCTGTGCGACCGTAAGCCCATGCTCGGCAAAGGCCTGCGCCCAAGCGCGCATGAGTCCAGGCTGGCCCACCGCCGCCGCAGCCTGCTTTTCGGGCACGGACAGGCGCGCAGGCCGCCAGCCAAGCCGCGCGCAGCCTGCCGCGACTGCGCCTGAGCTTACGATGACCACGCGGCGTCCTTCGCGCCGCCAGCGCGCCACCACCTCGGCAAGCGCGCGCATCGGCGCATGGCGCACGCCGCGCGGCGCCGCAAGCAAGGACGAGCCGATCTTGACGACGATGCGCCTGGCGCGCGCAAGCTCCGCGCGGGATCGGATCATGCCGCTTCCCGCGCCTCTTGCAGCATGCGCCATACGGCCTTGATGAGCGCATCCACGCCCTCGCCTGTGACCGCCGAGATCGGAAACGCCGCAAGCCCCGTGGCCTCGGCCTCGGCCAGCGCACGACGGCGCTGGGCGGCATCGGCGGCATCCCATTTGTTGAGCGCAAGCACCCTGGGCTTGGCGAGCAGGTTTGCGGGATGCGCGGCCAGCTCCGCCTCCACCTCCCTGAGCTGTTCGCGCACCTCGCGCGCGGGATCGGCCGCATCCACGAGATGCACAAGCAGCCGCGTGCGCTCAATGTGGCGCAAAAAGCGATCGCCAAGCCCCTTGCCCTCATGCGCGCCGGCGATCAAGCCCGGAATGTCGGCCACCACAAAGCTTTCTGCGGGGGATACCGCCACCACGCCAAGCTCCGGCACGAGCGTGGTGAACGGATAATCCGCAATCTTGGGCCGCGCGCGCGAGATGCGCGCAAGCAAAGTGGATTTGCCCGCATTGGGAAGGCCCACCAATCCCACATCGGCCATGAGCTTGAGCTCCAGCCGCACGCGCCGCTCTTCACCAGGTTCGCCCTTTTCGGCATGGCGCGGGGCGCGGTTCGTGCTTGTGGCAAAGCGCGCGTTGCCGCGCCCGCCGCGCCCGCCGCGCGCGATCACAACGTGCTTGCCCGGCCGATCCAGATCGGCGAGCAAAGCGCCGCTTTCGGCGTCATAGACGAGCGTGCCCACGGGCACCTCCACGACGAGATCCTCGCCGCTTTTGCCATGCCGATTCGCGCCCATGCCGTGGCGGCCGGAGCCTGCGCGCAGAAGCTTGCGCAGGTGCAGCTCATAGAGCGTGTGCCTGCGGGTGGTGGCGACAAGCACGACATCGCCGCCGCGCCCGCCATCGCCCCCGTCCGGCCCGCCCTTGGGGATGAACTTCTCGCGCCGGAACGACACGCAGCCGTCGCCGCCGCGGCCGGCGCGCGCGAGCACCTCCACTTCATCCACGAATCGCATGGAAACATCCTAACGAAAAAAGGGGGCGCAGCGCCCCCTCGTCTTCACGCTTCAATCGGCGCGTTATTGCACGACGCGCACATGCTTGCGGCCGCGCCGCTCGTAATACTCCACGCGCCCATCCACAAGCGCAAACAGCGTGAAGTCGCGTCCCATGCCGACATTCTCGCCCGGGCGGATCTTGGAGCCGCGCTGACGCACGAGAATGTTGCCGGCCTTCACGAACTCGCCGCCATACTTCTTGATGCCGAGCCGCTTGGCGTTGGAGTCGCGCCCGTTGCGCGAAGAACCGCCTGCTTTTTTGTGCGCCATGCTCGCCTCCTATCCCTCAATCGCCTCAACAATGATTTCCGTAAACCACTGCCGATGCCCGCGCGTGCGGCGGTAGTTCTTGCGCCGCTTGCGCTTGAAGACGATGATCTTCTTGCCCTTGGCATGGCGCCGAACGCGCGCACGCACGCGCGCGCCTTCGGCCTCCTTGCCCACGCGCAGGGATGCGCCCTCACCCACGGCCAAAACCGGAAACTCCACCTCTGCGCCCTCGGGCGCATCCAGCTTCTCCACGCGCAGCACATCGCCTTCCTGCACGCGATACTGCTTGCCGCCTGTGCGAATCACCGCATACATCTTAGCCCTCCTGCTTCGGCTTCATGCCATAGCGGCGATAAAAGCGCTCCACGCGCCCTTCCGTATCCACGATCTTCTGCTGGCCCGTGAAGAACGGATGGCAGGCCGAGCAAATCTCCACATGAATGTCGCCGCGCGTGGAACGCGTCTCAAAGGTGTTCCCGCACGAGCAGCGCACGATCGCCTTCTT
>WFOX01000112.1 GCA_015487905.1 Mariprofundales bacterium | reverse complement strand
GGGGCCGCGAAAGACGATCGGCACGGCGTATTGGCCGCCCGACATGTAAAGCATCTTTGCGGCGGCATTGACGATCTGATCCATCGCGAGGATCGCGAAGTTCCAGGTCATGAACTCAATGATCGGGCGCAGGCCCGCCATCGCCGCCCCCACGCCGATGCCCGCAAAGCCGAGCTCCGTAATCGGCGTGTCAATCACGCGCTTGGGGCCGAAGCGCTTGAGCATGCCCTGGCTCACCTTGTAGGCGCCGTCGTATTCGCCGACCTCTTCGCCCATCAAAAACACGCGCGCATCGCGCTCCATCTCTTCCGTCATCGCCTGGTTGAGGGCCTCGCGATAGGTGATGCGGCTCATGCAGGTCTCCCCGGATACGGATAGGCATCGGGAATCGGGTTCTTATAAACATCCGTCCAAAGCTCCTTCGCATCGGGAAGCGGCTGCTTTTCGGCCTCCTTGGCGATGCGATTGACCTCTTTTTTGATCTCCTTATCGCGCCGCTTGAACTCTTCCTCCTCCACAAGCCCGGCTTCCACCAAGGCCTTTTCAAGCCTTGCGATCGGGTCGCGCCCCGTGCGCCATTCCTCCACCTCTTCGCGCGTGCGGTAGGTGGCCGGATCGGACATGGAATGGCCGCGATAGCGGTAGGTGATGGCCTCTACGAGGATCGGCCCTTCGCCTGAGCGCGCATGTTCAATGGCATCCGAAAGATGCTTTTCCACGGCAAGCACATCCATGCCGTCAATTTGCATGCCGGGGATGCGGAACGAAAGCCCGCGCTTGAAGAGATGTGTTTCGGCGCTCGCGCGCGCAAGCGCCGTGCCCATCGCGTATTGGTTGTTCTCAATCACATAAACGATCGGCAGCTTCCAAAGCGCGGCCATGTTGAAGGCTTCATACACCGCGCCCTGATTGACGGCGCCATCACCCATGAAGCAAAGCGTCACGCGCCCGTCCTCGCGGTATTTGGAGGCGAAGGCAAAGCCCGTGCCGATCGGGACTTGCTCGGCGACGATGCCGTTACCGCCTGCAAAGTTGTGCTTGATGTCAAACATGTGCATGGAGCCGCCCTTGCCCTTGACGATGCCGCCCGCGCGCCCCATCAGCTCGGCCATCACCGCGACGGGATCGGCGCCGCGCGCAAGGATGTGTCCGTGATCGCGATAGCCCGTGAGGATGTAATCATCCGGTCGCGCCGCATGTGCGGCGCCTACGCAGATCGCCTCCTGGCCATTGCAAAGATGACAAAAGCCGCCGATCTTCTTTAGCCCATAAAGCTGCCCCGCTTTTTCCTCAAAGCGGCGGATGAAGAGCATCTCATCATGCATGCGCAGCAAGGTATCCAAGTCATAAAAGCGACCTTCATAAGAAAGACCGGGGACCTTTTTCTTGGGGCGCTCGGCGGCCATGCGTGCTCCTCCGCTCGGGAATGGAAGCGCAATCCTGGCCGCCGGTTGTGGAGCCGACAACCAAGAAAGGGAAACTCGCGCTTCCTAGTGGGAAATCCAGCGGGAAACTGGAGCCGGCGGGGGGACTTGAACCCCCAACCAACGGATTACAAATCCGCTGCTCTACCGATTGAGCTACGCCGGCTTGGCGGACAAGCAAGGCTAGCCAGCATCGCCTGCGCATGCCAACGCGTTTGTTATAATGGGAGAAAAACCCTTGCGAGGAGGAGCGCTATGGAACACTTCCGCGCAGGCGAAGGCAACCTCTTGGAGCGCTACATCGCCACGCTCAAACCCCTTGCTACCGATCCGCAATCCTTTTTCGCCTCCATGCCCGACTATGAAGAAAAGAAGCACGCATTTGTCTATGCCGCTATTACCTACGCGCCATCGGCACTCATCGCCGTGCTCTTTACACTTGGCCTTGCGCTGCCAGGCGTCATCCTTGCCTATGCGTTTGGGCTGCTTGGGCTTTGGCTTTGGGGATGGTATTTCGCCTGGGCTTCGCGGCACTTCGCCCCCAAGGGCATGGACACACCCACAGGCATGATGCTGCTCGCCTATGCGAATGCGCCGATGCTGCTCAGCTTCGTGCCCGTCGTGAATGCCATCGTGGGTATCTGGTCGCTCGTGCTGCAAGTGATCGGCTTTCGCGCCCGCACCGAAAGCTCACTTGGAGTGGCCATTGCCGTCGTGGTGGCGCCCATCGTGATCTTGGCACTGAGCGGCTGGGTGCTTATGATGCTCGTGGGCATGGCCGGTTTCATGTCGCATCTCATGTCCCAGCCGGGGGCGATGCCGCAAGGCTGAGCATTTGCGCCGCCATCTGGGGATCGGGCGCATCCCAGATCGCCGAGATCACGGCCACGGGAAACTCGGCAAGCGCTGGTCGGTTCTCAGGCGTGATGCCGCCCAGCGCCACCACGGGGAGGCCAGCGGCCTCGGCCAGCCGCCGAAAGCGCCCGATCCCCAAGGCCGGCGCGCCCGGATGCGAGCGCGTTGGAAACACGGGCGAGAGAAAGGCCAGCGCGCAGCCAAGCCTTTTTGCGATGGCCAGCTCTTCGGCATCGTGCGCGGCCATGGAAATCCTCGCGCCTTTCCGGGCGCGGAAACCGCGTTCGGCAAGCATGCGGCCCGTCTTCGCGGCCAGATGCACGCCATCCGCGCCCACGGCCTCGGCGATTTCAAAGCGGCTGTGGATCCAAAGCTCGGCCTTGTGATGGCGCGTGAGCGCGCGCAGGCGCGAGGCAAGCGCAAGCAGCGCACTTGCCGACATCTCAGGCGCGCGCACGAGCACCGCATCCACGCCACCCGCCAGCGCCGCCTCCAGATGCACCCAGCCCTTTTCATCGGCCAGGCGCGCAGGCGGGGTGATGAGCCAAAGCGAGGGGATCAAAAGCGCTTGAGGATCCACATGGGCGGCGAGATCTTCTTCTGGTTGCCGGGCAAGCGCGTTTCCATCACGCCATCGCCGTCGCGATCGTAAAGCACATAGGGTTTGCCGATCTTCGGCGTGATGCGCACCATATACACGCGCCCGCCGATGCTGTATTCCTCCACAAGCGTCCCGTCCTTGCGGTGATAGCGCTTGACCTCCACGGCCTTGCGCGCTTCTTCGGGCGAGGGCGGCGTAAGCTCCTTCACGCCCGGCTCTTCCTGCGCCATTGCCGAAGGCGCAAATAGTAAAACAAGCGCGAAGGCCGCGATCCAGCTAGCGCGCACGCGCAAAGACCTCTTCGGCATGGAAGCTGGAGCGCACCAGCGGCCCGCAGAAGGCGGCGGCAAAGCCGCGTTTTTTGGCGGCTTTTTCCAGTTCCGCGAACTCCTCCGGCGTCCAATAGCGCGCCACGGGCAGGTGCTGCTTGCTCGGGCGCAGGTATTGGCCGATCGTGAGAATATCCACGCCCGCCGTGCGCAGATCGTCCATGACCTGCAAGACCTCTTCCATCGTTTCACCCAGGCCCACCATCAGGCCCGATTTCGTCGTGATGGAAGGATCCAACTCCTTGGCGCGCTCCAAAAGGCGCAGGCTCGCATAGTAGCGCGCCGCGGGCCGCACGCGCCGATACAGCCTGGGCACGGTTTCCACATTGTGGTTGAAGACATCGGGACGCGCGGCGATCACGGTTTCCAACGCATCCTTGGGCTTGCGCAGGAAATCGGGAGTCAGCACCTCAATCGTGCTTTCGGGCAACCGCGCGCGCACGGCGCGGATCGTGGCCGCAAAATGCGCAGCGCCGCCATCGGGCAGATCGTCGCGATCCACGCTCGTGATCACGACATGCCGAAGCCCCATGGCCGCAGCGGCCTCGGCCACGCGCTGGGGTTCTTCCGGATCAGGCGGCTTGGGCTTGCCGCTTGCGACATCGCAGAAGCGACAAGCGCGCGTGCAGATGCTTCCCAAGATCATGAAGGTGGCCGAGCCGTGCTTCCAGCACTCGCCGATGTTCGGGCAGCTCGCCTCTTCGCAGACCGTCGCGAGCTTCTTGGCGCGCATGAGCTTTTTCACGCGCGCAAACTCAGGCGAGGCCGGCGCGCGCACGCGAATCCAGCGCGGCTTCGGAATCTCAAGCGTTTCCGGGTTTGTCGCCATCATCCCGCTCCTCAACAAGATGCACCGTGCGCGTGGGAAATGCAAACGAAAGCCCAAGCTCCTCCACGATCTCCATGAGCCTTAAGTTGATCTCCTCGCGCACGGCAAGGTGTTCGTCCCAGGCCGTGCTCTTCGTGTAGTAGTAGATGAACACGGAAAGATCGGATGCCCCGAACTCGTCAAAGCGCACGAGGAAGAAGGAAGGGTCCACGCCCGGATGCTCGGCAAGCAGCTTGCGCACGCGCGTAAGAAACGCGCGCATCTTTTCCGGGGTCGTGTCGTAGGTGAGCCCCACGCGCATCTTCACGCGGCGCACGGGGCGCGCGTCCATGTTGTCAATGACCATGTTGGCCAGCTCCGCATTGGGCACGACGACGAGCGTCTTTTCAAAGGTGCGGATGCGCGTGGAGCGAAAGCCGATTTCCTCCACGATGCCCTCAAAGGCGGGCGTTTTGATCCAGTCGCCGACGAGGAACGGGCGATCCAACATGAGCATCACGGAGCCGAAGAAGTTGGCGATCGTATCGCGCGCGGCCATCGCGACCGCAATGCCGCCGATGCCGAGCGAGGC
>WFOX01000111.1 GCA_015487905.1 Mariprofundales bacterium | reverse complement strand
GCGCAACCGCTCATCACGGCGGGCGGCAAGAGCTTCATCTCCGAGTTGCTCGTGCGCGCGGGCTTCGCCAACGTGTTCGCGGGGCTCGACGAGGACACGCCGCGCGTGTCGCTGGAGGCCGTGATCCGGCGCCATCCCGCCGTGATCATCGTGCCCGACGAAAAACGCGACATCGCCGCGCGCCGCCGCTTCTGGCACCGCTGGTTGCCCGATGCGATCGTGCTTGCCGCCCCCCACGATCTTCTGCACCGTCCCGGCCCGCGGCTCGTGGACGGGCTTGATTGGCTTGTGCAGCAGCGCCTCAGGCTGGAAAACACGCGATGAGCCGCGCGCTCATGCTGCAGGGGCTCGCCTCGGGCGTGGGAAAATCCGTGCTGGTGGCGGGGCTTTGCCGCCTTCTTGCGCGCCGCGGCGTGCGTGTTGCGCCGTTCAAGCCGCAGAACATGAGCAACAACGCCGCCGCAGCCCAAGGCGGCGAGATCGGGCGCGCGCAGGCCTTGCAGGCGCTCGCCTGCGGGCTTGCGCCCGATGTGCGCATGAATCCCGTGCTCATCAAGCCCGAAACGGACGGCATCGCTGAGCTCGTCGTGCTCGGCCGTCCGCGGGGGAAGCTCGTGGCGCGGCGCTTTCGCGAGGATCGCCGCCCCTTGCGTTCCGTCGTGCTGGATGCATTTCATGCGCTTGCCGCCGAATATGAGGCCGTGATCGTGGAGGGCGCGGGCAGCCCGGCTGAGCCGAACCTCATGGACGATGATATCGCCAACATGGGCTTTGCGCAGGCGCTCGGCCTGCCCGTGTGGCTCGTCGGCGACATTGACCGCGGCGGCGTCTTCGCCCATTTCCTTGGCACGATGGCGACACTGCCGCGCGCTGCGCGCGCGCTCATCACAGGCTTCGTCATCAACAAGTTCCGCGGCGAAAAGGCGCTTTTGGACGAGGCGATCGGCTGGCTGGAGAGGCGCACGCGGCGGCCCGTGATCGGCGTCGTGCCGTATCTGGATCTCAACCTTCCCGAGGAGGACGCGCCCTATCGGTTGGCGCGCCTGACGCCGAAGGAAACGGCGCATCTGCGCATTGCCGCGGTTTGCTATCCGCGCGCGGCCAATCTGGACGACCTGGAGCCGCTTGCGGCCCAAGAAGGCATCGCGCTCGTGCTTGCGCGCGCACCCGAAGAGGTCGCCTGCGCCGATGTCGTGATCCTGCCGGGTTCCAAGCATGTGGGCGGCGATCTCGCCTGGCTGCGCGCGCACGGGCTGGATGCGGCGATCCGGCATGCGCACGCCAAGGGCGCGCACATCCTCGGCATCTGCGGCGGCATGCAGATGCTGGGGCTCTGCATCCGCGATCCCTTGGGATTGGAAGGCGGCGATGCCGAGGGATTGGGGCTTTTGCCAATCACGAGCACCCTTGCGCCCGAGAAGATCGTGCGGCGCGTGGAGGGCATGGCGCAGTGGCCCGTGGCCGCGCCCGTGCGCGGCTTTGAAATCCACCGCGGGCGATGCGAGGGGGTGATGGCGCCGTTTCCGTTCGCAGCGGCCTCGGACGACGGGCGCGGGCGCGGCAGTTGGGTGCATCATCTCTTCCATGCCGGGCGCTTTCGCGCCGCATTGCTCGCGCACTGGGGCCATCCCGCGCCCGATGCGACGGATCACGAAGCGCGCGTGCTTGCAAGCCTGGATCGCCTTGCCGATGCGCTGGAAGCGCAGCTCGATCTTGCGCATCTGCCGTGGCGTTGAGCCTTGCGGGCGGGCTGCTGCTGGAGGCGACCCTCGGCGATCCGCCGAATGCTTGGCATCCCGTCGCCTGGCTCGGGCGTTGGGCCGAGATGCTGGAGCGGCGCTTGTATGCCCCCTCGCGCCTGCGCGGCGCGCTGCTCTGGGTGCTGGCAGTCGCGCCGTTCGTCGCCGCGGCCACGCTGCTTGCCCATACGCTTGGCGTGGCGGGTGAGGCGCTCGTGCTCTGGGTGTGCCTGGGCTGGCGCTCGCTGTTTGCGCATGTGCGCGCCGTGGAAAAAGCGCCTTCACTCGTGGTGATGCGGCGGGCCGCGGCTGCGATCGTCGGGCGCGAGGTGCAAAGGCTCACGCGCGAGGGATGCGCGCGGGCGGCCTTGGAGTCGCTCGCCGAGAACGCCCACGATGCGGTCGTGGCCACGCTCTTTTGGTTCGCCGTGGGCGGCGCGCCGTTGGCCGCATTGCACCGCGCCGCCAACACGCTGGATGCGCTTTGGGGGCATCGCACG
>WFOX01000110.1 GCA_015487905.1 Mariprofundales bacterium | reverse complement strand
ATCGTCGCCTCCTTGGATCGCGGGCTTTATGCCGTGAACTTCGGCGGCGGGCAGGTGGACATCACCTCGGGCCAGTTCGTCTTCACGACAAGCGAGGCCTATCTCGTGGAAAAAGGCAAGATCGTGGCCCCTGTGAAAACGGCCACGCTCATCGGCGCGGGGCACGAGGTGCTCAAGCGCATCTCCATGATCGGCAACGACCTCAAGCTGGATCCGGGGCTTGGCACCTGCGGCAAGGACGGCCAAAGCGTGCCCGTGGGCGTGGGGATGCCGACTGTGCGCGTGGATGCGATCACGGTGGGCGGCTCCAAGGCATAAAAAAGCGCCCCCACATGGGGGCGCGCGCATTGCACCCTCCCCTCAGCATCAACCCTGCGCAGGCGCCTCGGGTGCGAGATCCCCTTGCGGCTTTTCGTAAAGGCGCTCGCGCTTCATCTTGCGATCCCAAAGGATGTTCGCGGTGATGAACACGGCAAGCGTGATCGCGACATCCATCCACGACGAGAAGAACGGCACATGGTGAATGTCCTCAAGCCCCGGGCTCAAAATCCACATGTAGTGCTCAATGAAGGTGCCGATGAGGATGCTCGTCGCCGGAAAGAGCATGAGCGCCGGCGAATGCCGCATCGCGCGGAAGATGAGCATGAAGAACGGCACGAACGAGTTGAGGAAGAAGAAGCCCCAGAACAGCCACCAAAGCTCGCCGTCCATCATCTTATGGAAGCGCTCAATCTCTTCAGGCAGATCGCCATACCACATCACGAGATACTGCGCGAAGAACAGGTAAGTCCAGATGATCGTGAGCGCCAAAAGGAGCTGCGCAAGATAGTTGAATACATAATCGTTGATCGGACGGCGCAGCACATCGCGCTGGCGCATCACAAAAAGCCCGATGATGAAGAAGGCCAAGAACGCGCGCATGAAGCTTTCAAAGTGATAGGCGCCGTAAAGCGGGCTCCACCAGCGCGCCTGCTGCGTCATCTCCAAGTCCCAACCCACGATCGTGCCGTAAATGCAATAGACGAACGGCACGAGCAACGCGACGTTGCGGAAGCGCCAACGGATGTCGTGCGGTGAGTGCGGAAACTCTTGCCGTTGCAGCTTCGCGAAGTAGGCGCAAAAGGCCCACACAAGCAGGTAAAGCACGATCTCGCGCGCGACGAAGAAGGTCTTGTTATGCCAAGCGTTGAGCGGCTGGCCGAAGGTCTCGCCGCGCCACCAGAAGAACGACTTGTCACCGAAGGCGAGAATGATCAGGAGCAGCACGAAGCCGAGCGGGAACAATGCCGTGGCCGAAGCCATGAGAAAGCGCACCTCATAGCGCCACTTGGCGTTCACGAGGTGCAACACCGAGCACCAGAAGACGCCCGCCAAGGCCATGTAAAGCGTGAACTCAAAGTTCACCATGAGCACGGTCCAAGTGCCTTGCGAAATCGTCATCGCTTAGTCCTCCTTCTTCGCGCTCTTAACGAGCGGATTGCCGCGTTCCTTTTGCAGCACCTGGCGGATGTAATTGACGATGTGCCAGCGCTCCTCAGGCGAGGTGTCCCAGCGATAGGGCGGCATCACATAGCTGCCGAAGGTGATCGTGCCCCAAATCCAGCCGTCTGTAAGCTCCTTCGCATAATCGGAGGAGAGATCGGCGGGCGGCACCTCAAACACCTTGCCCACGGGGCCGTCGCCCTTGCCGTTCGGCCCATGGCACGGGAAGCAATAGATCTTGAACAGCGCCCGCCCCTTGGCGACGGACTCAGGCGTGGGTGGAATCGGGTTTTTGAGGTTTTCGGCCGCATCGCGGTCGCGCACCTTCGTCCACGGGCCACCCACGGGCACCGAATCCTTCGGATACGGAATCACGGGCGGCTCCTGCGGCTTGATGGAAGGCTGGTTCATCATGTCGCGCGACCACGGCCACGCCCCGGCCACAACAGGCACAAGCGCGACAGCCAATCCGATGGCCAATGCCTTGTTCTTCACGAGCGCACCTCCCGGATGTCCTCGGCCCCACAGCTTTTGAGCACTTCTTTCACGCGCGCCACATGTTCGGGATACACATCCACCTCCACGGCGATCTGATCCTCGCTCACCTTCGGGCTGTAATACTTTTTAAGACGCTTGGGAAGCCGCGCGTAGATCAAAAACGCGGCCACGGTGATATAGACACCGAAGAGGATCGTGCCCTCATAGGTGATGACCATATCGGGCGGGATCGGAATCACGGGCTTGCCGCCCTGCGGCTGATAGGTGAACATGGACTGCGCGACACCGGCCACGAAGGTGAAGGTGAGAATCGCGCCCGTGATCGCGCCGAAGAAGGTGAAACGCTCAATCGGTTGCTGGATTTCGCCGAGGATTTCCTCCACCTCAGGATGCTCAATCGGCGAGTAAAGCTCAATGTCTTCCACGCAGGCCTCGCGCAGATCCAGCTCCTTGAGCGACATGAGCACCTCGCGCGCCTTGTCAAAGTCCGCAAAGGTTGCAAACAGCCGCACGAGCTTCTTTTTCGGCATCGTCCCCTCCTTTACCCAAGCCGCTCTTCGGTCGCGATCGCTTCGTCTTTGAGCTTGTCCAGATCCGTAAGCTCCGCGCGACCGCCGACCTTGCGCTGGTGGAACACGAGCTCCTTCACCTCATACATGGACACGCTCGGGAACACTTTGCAGAAGACGAGGAACAAGAGCGTGAACCAGGCGAAGCTCGCCGCCGTGATCGTGAGCTGCACAAGCCCTGGCCAGACCACATTCCAAGTCCAAGGCTCGTGGTTGGAGGCAAGCGGTGGGCTTACGATCTGGAAGCGCTCCAGCCACATCGCAAGCTGCAAGATGAGCGAGAGCACGAACATCGCCCACATGTTGCGCCGCACCTTGCGAAATGCGAGCGCAAACGGCGCGACGGTGCCGCACAGGAACATGCCCCAAACGACCCAGGCATAGGGCCCCGTGAGCTTCTGAATCGCGACTTCCTTTTCAAACATGTCGTTGGAGTAGAAGATGGAGGCGTATTCCACGAAGTTGAGGTAGTTCCAGGCCATCGCGATCGCGAAGGTGAGCTTGCCCACCTTCTCTAAGATGTCCTCGGTCATGTAGGCCTCAAAGCGAAAGACATAGCGAAGCAGCACGAACAGCGTGATGATCGCCGCGCAGCCCGAATACAGCGCCCCGGCCACGAAGTAAGGCGGGAACGAGGTGATGTGCATGCCGGGCATGATGGACATCGCAAAGTCCGAGGCCACGATGGAGTGCACGGACACGGCCAGCGGCACGAGGAAGCAGGCGATCAAGAGATACGACTTGCGAAACGCGGCCCACTCGCGCGCCGAGCCGCTCCAGCCAAGCGCAAGCACCGAATAGAGCTTCTTGCGCCAGCCGCGCGCGTTGTCACGACAAATAGCCAGATCCGGGATCATGCCGAGATAGAGGAACAGCGCCGAGCTTGACGCATAGGTGAAGATCGCCGCCGCGTCCCAGAGAAGCGGCGAGCGGAAGTTCGGCCAGATCGTGCGCTCGTTCGGATACGGCGCCACCCAGTAGAAGTTCCAGACACGGCCAAGGTGAATGATCGGGAAGAAGGCCGCCGTGAGAATGGAAAACAGGGTCATCGCCTCGGCGAAGCGGTTGATGGGCTTGCGCCAGTCAGCCTTGGTGAGCAAAAGGATCGCCGAGAGCAATGTGCCCGAGTGGCTCATGCCGATCCAGAACACGAAGTTGGCGATGTAAAGCTGCCAAAAGTGCGGCCGGTTCATGAGCGCGACACCCAAGCCCTCGCGATACTGGTAAATCTCAGCCGCCACACCCGCAAGCACGAACACCACGCAGATCGCCACCATGCCCCAGAACGCGGGCCGCGGCGTCTCCAGGCTTCGCAAGACATCGCGGTTGATTTTCGCCCACTCAATGTCCTTCATCGTGTCCATGCCATCTCCCCCCTGAAACTGGCCTCGCGCTTAGACCTCGGTATCGCGCACGCGATCCAGATACATGATGCACGGCTCCACATTGAGTTCTTCCAGCACACGGTAGCCGCGCATGTTCTCGGGCTTGTCCTGCTCATGGCGGTTGAGCCTGACCTCGTGCTCGCGCCAGAGCTGGCTCACCTTGCTGTTCGGATCGTTGAGGTTGCCGAAAACGATCGCATCAGTCGGACAGGTCTGCT
>WFOX01000109.1 GCA_015487905.1 Mariprofundales bacterium | reverse complement strand
TTCCAAAAGCGCCCGAGCATAAAGACGACGCCGCGTTCGTATTCGCGCAGGATCTTCACGCCTGAAAGCACGAACGCCGCGACCACAAGCAGCAGCACGGCCAACGCACTCATGGTTCTCCTCCTTTGCCTTGGGAATCCAATGGCTCCACAACGAGCACGAGATCGTCGCGCACATCCACCACGCGCGCCCTCGCGCCCTTGGCAAGCGGTGCCTTCGCCACGGCGCGCCAGCGCTCGCCCATGTGGCGCACAAAGCCCTCTTTCTCCATGTCCTCCAGCGCTTCTACGATCGCGCCGATCTCAGCCTCAGGCCCCGTTTGCACGCGCCTTCTGCGCGCGCGCACAAGCGCTCCAAGCGCAAGCGCCAGCAGCGCAAAGTTCGCCGCCGTCGCACCCAAAATCACACCAAGCGGCAAGCGAAATCCGGGCGCCTTTTCAGGCAGCAGCATGAGCGAGCCCAGCACAAAGGCCACAGCCCCACCGATGCCGAGCACGCCAAAGCCCGGCGCGAATGCTTCGGCAATCATCAGCGCCAGCCCCAGCACGATGAGGAAGGCGCCTGCGGCATCCACAGGCAGCGCGGACATGCCGTAGAGACCGAGCAGGAACGCGATGCCGCCCAGAACCCCCGGAAAGATCGCGCCCGGATGCAGTGCCTCAAAGGCAAGCCCATAAAAGCCGAGCAGAAGCAAGAGATAGGCGATCGTCGGGCGGCTCAGCCATGCAAGCAGGCGCTCGCGCACGGAAGGGGTAAGCGCCACCTCATCGGCGGCACGAAGCCTTGGAACCACAAGCTGCGCATGGGGAAGCGCGACCTTGCGCCCCGAAACCTTGGCCAAAAGCTCAGAAAAATCGCGCGCAAGAATGTCAATCGCGCCGCGTTGCTTTGCCTCCACGGCGTCCACGGCAAGCGCCTCGCGCACCATGCGCTCGCCAAGCTTCGCATTGCGCCCGCGCGTTCTGGCCAGCGCGCGGATCATCGCCACCGCGTCGTTGAGCGCCTTTTTTTCCATCGTGCTCGGGCCTTTCTTGCCTTTGCCTTCGCTGGGCGCGCCCAGCGCCACGGGGGTGGCCGCGCCCAGATGGGCGCTTGGCGCCGCAGCCGCGATGTGCGCGGCATAGAGCAGAAAGACACCGGCGCTGGCCGCACGCGCCCCAGGCGGCACCCAAACGATGACAGGCACATGCGCCTGCATCATGCGCCGCACGATCGCTTGCGTGCTCGTAAGCAGCCCACCTGGGGTATCCAGCTCCAAGACAAGCGGCGCTTTCCGCGCCTCGGCCTCGCCAAGCGCGCGCGCAAAATACTGCACCGTGGCCGGCCCGATCGGCCCCTGCCAATGGGCATGCACGAAGGGCGCGGCAAGCGCGCTACCTGCGCAGCCAAAAAGCGCAAGCCCAAGCACAAAGATGCGCATGTTGTGCAGCATGGACGACGCAGCCTGTTGCGTCAATGCCCCCCTTTTTGCAGGTCGTCCCAGAAGCGCTTGAGCTTTTCCAAAAATGAGGCGCGCTCGGGATAGACCTCGTCGCCCACCTCGGAAGCGAACTGCTCCAGCAACTCCTTCGCGCGGGCCGACAACCGCTTCGGCACCGCAATGCGCACCTTGAGATAGAGATCGCCGCGGCGGGAAGGATTGTGCAGATCGGGCATGCCCTCGCCCGCCACGCGGATGAGCTGGCCGCCCTGCACGCCCGCGGGAATGCGCACGCGCTTTTTGCCCGTGAGTGTGGGCGCCTCCACCTCGCCGCCCAAGGCCGCAGTCGGGAAAGTGATCGGCAGCTCGCAATAGAGATCGCGGCCCTTGCGCTGAAAGATCGGATGCGGCTTGATCTTCACATGCACATAGAGATCGCCCGCAGGCCCGCCGCCCACCCCCGCATCGCCTTCGCCGGCGATACGCAGGGTCGTGCCGTCCTCCACGCCCGGCGGGATGCGCACGCGCACGCGCTTGGTTTGCGGCGCAAGCCCCGAGCCGCCGCAGGCCGAACAGGCCTGCACAGAGCCGCCTGTGCCGCCGCAGGCGGGGCAGGTGCGGCGGATGAAGATAAAGCCTTGGTGGGCTTGGATTTCGCCCGTGCCGCCGCAGGTGCCGCAGCGCTGCACCTGCGCCCCGGGCGCTTGGCCCGTGCCGCCGCACACGGCACAAGGCGCATGCCGGCGCACGAGAAGCTCCACCTCGCGCCCGCGCGCGGCATCTTCCAAGCTGATCTCCACCTCGGCATGGATGTCGCGCCCGCGCCGCGCGCGCGCCCGCTGCGTGCGCCCGCCGCCGAAACCGAACAGCTCGGAGAAGACATCGCCGAAGAGATCGGCGAAGTCCTGAAACGCATGCGATTGCTCAAAGCCGCCGCGCGTCCAAAAGTCGCGCATCTGCTCATCCACGCCCGCATGGCCGAACTGGTCATAGCGCTTGCGCTTTTCGGGATCGGAGAGCACCTCATAGGCCTCGGTGATCTC
>WFOX01000108.1 GCA_015487905.1 Mariprofundales bacterium | reverse complement strand
TCAGGGGTGATGCGCGCAATGCCGCAAAACGGCGCAGGATTGCCGCGTCTTAGCGCCGCATAAATCCCCAAAAGCGCCCTTTTGGATAAGGGCATGGAGAAAAACCGCGCAAGGTTCGCTTGGAAGATGTCGCCAGCAGCAATATAGGCCCGCGCGCGTGCCACGGCTTGCATGTAGCCCTGCGCATCCGGCATCCACGCCCATGCGCTGGAAAGCGGCGGAAGCACCGGCCTGGCCTTGCGCGTGCGCCGCAGACAGCGCACGGCGCGCGCAAGCGCGCTTCGCGTGGTGGCTGCAACCTCCACGCTGCGTGCATCGCGCCAACGCACGATCGCCTCCGGCACGAGCAACCATCCCCACGGCCCCGGATCGCTTTTGGGGCGGGGCAAGCGCTCAAACCAAGCACCGGCCTCATACGCGAGATAGACGATGGCGGAAGGTAGTGCGCGCGCAGGCGCAAAGCCGCGGCTCAGCCACGCAAGCGTCTGAGAAAACCGCGCTGCGTCGTCGCGGCCAAAGACCTGCACGGAGCCCGTGCTCGCCAGCACCGTCCCTTGTGCAGCAAGCGGGTCTTCCAAAAGCGCACGCCAATAACCGGGTGCGCTGGCAAAGGCATCCCACGCGGAAAGCCCGCGCGGCCAAGCCAGGCGCGCCCGAAAGCGATGCCGCAACGAAGGCTTAGGCGAAGCGCCGGAAAATGATCGTCGCGTTCGTGCCGCCGAAGCCGAAGGAGTTACTGAGCGCCACATCAATGCGCGCCTTGCGCGCCTTGTGCGGCACATAGTCCAAATCGCAACCCTCGCCCGGCTCATCCAGATTGATCGTCGGCGGCGCGATCTGATCGCGGATCGCGAGCACGCAGAATGCCGCCTCCACGCCGCCCGCCGCACCCAAAAGATGCCCGATCATGGACTTCGTGGAGGAGACCATGAGCTTGTAGGCATGCTCGCCGAAGACCGTCTTGATCGCCTCGGTTTCGGCGACATCGCCGGCGGGTGTGCTCGTGCCGTGCGCGTTGATGTAATCCACTTCCTCGGGCGCAATGCCGGCGCGTTTGAGCGCCGCCCGCATGCAGCGCACGGCCCCTTCGCCACCTGGCGCCGGCGCCGTCATGTGGTAGGCGTCGGCGCTCATGCCGTAGCCGATCACCTCGGCCAGGATCGTGGCGCCGCGGCGCTTGGCGAACTCCAACTCCTCCAGCACGAGCACGCCTGCGCCCTCGCCCATCACGAAGCCATCGCGATCCTTGTCCCAAGGACGGCTTGCGCGCTCAGGCTCGTCGTTGCGCGTGGAAAGGGCTCTCGCCGCCGCAAAACCGCCGATGCCAAGCTCACAGATCGCGGCCTCGGCACCGCCTGCGATCATCGCATCGGCCTCGCCGCGCGCGATGATCTCAAACGCATCGCCGATCGCGTGCGTGCCCGTGGCGCAGGCCGTGACCGTGGCCGTGTTCGGCCCCTTGGCCCCCGTGAGCATGGACACCCAGCCTGCGGCCATGTTGATGATCGTTTGCGGAATGAAGAACGGCGAGATGCGCCGCGCACCCCCCTGCAAATAGGCGCGCATCGTGCGCTCAATCGTCGTAAGCCCGCCGATGCCCGAGCCGATGGTCACGCCCACGCGCTCGGCGTTTTCCTCCGTGATCGCAAGCCCCGCATCCTCCAGCGCCATGAGGCTTGCGGCCACCGCAAACTGGATGAAACGATCCATCTTGCGCGCGTCCTTGCGCGACACAAAGCGCGTCGGATCAAACTCGGGCACCTCGCCTGCGATCGTGCAGGCAAGTCCAGCCTTTTCGGCATCAAAGAGGCTGATGCGCCGAATCCCGGAGCGGCCCGCAACGATGCCTTCCCAGCTCGGCTGCGTGCCGACTCCGAGCGGCGTCACCAGCCCGACGCCGGTGACGACGACCCTGCGCACGCGCGCCTAGCCTTCCAGCTTGGACGCGATGTAATCAATCGCGTTCTGCACGGTTTGGATCTTCTCGGCGTCCTCGTCCGGGATCTCAATGCCGAACTCTTCCTCAAACGCCATCACGAGCTCCACGGTGTCCAGCGAGTCGGCACCGAGATCGTCCACAAACGAGGCATCGGGTGTAACCTCGCTTTCATCCACATTGAGCTGATCCGCCACGATCTTGATGACCTTCTGGGCGATTTCGTCAGACATGCGTCTTCCTCCCGTGGGTGTGATTGGGCGCGGTTTCTAGCCCCGCGCGCCCGCCCGCACAAGCGGGCGAAATCACATGCTCATGCCGCCATCCACATGCAACACCTGGCCCGTCATATAGGCCGCGTCGTCCGAGAGCAAAAACGCGACGACGCGCGCCACCTCCTCCGGTCGTCCGAGCCTTGCAAGCGGAATCTGGCTTTGCAAGCGCGCGCGCTGCTCCTCGGGAAGCTTCGCGGTCATATCCGTCTCAATAAAGCCCGGCGCCACGGCATTGACGAGAATCCCGCGCGCACCAAGCTCGCGCGCAAGCGCCCGCGTCATCGCCTCCAAGCCGCCCTTGGATGCGCAATAGTTCGCCTGGCCCGGATTGCCCGTCGTCGCCACCACCGAAGAAATATTCACGATGCGGCCCGACTTTTGCCGCAGCATGAACTTGAGCGCGGCCTGAGCGGCCCAAAACGCCGCCGAAAGATTCACGGCAAGCACATCCTCCCAATCCTCAGGCTTCATGCGCAAGGCGAGCTGATCGCGCGTGATGCCGGCGTTGTTCACAAGCGCATCCAGCCTGCCGAAGCGTTTCGCGGCCTCGGCGATGAAGCCTTGCAGCGCCTTGCGATCGCGCACATCCACGCCTGCCGCCCAAACCTCGCCGCCCGTTTGCGCCTGCATCTCTTGGGCCGCCGCCTCGGCCCGCGCCGCATTCGTGCCGCAGAAGGCCACGCGCCAGCCGCGCCGCAAAAGCTCCTCCACGATCGCACGCCCGATCCCGCGCGTGCCGCCCGTGATCACCGCCACCTTCGCCTCAGCCATGCTCCGCCTCCCTTGCTGCTTCTTCCGCTGCGCGTGCAAGCGCCTCAGGACCATCTAGATGCACGACCGGAAGCTTGCGCGCGATGCGCCGGCCAAGCCCTGCCAGCACCTTGCCCGGCCCCATCTCCACGGCCTTGGCAAGGCCCTGCCGCACCATGCCCTCCACAAGTCCCCGCCAGCGCACAGGCTCCGTGAGCTGGCGCACGAGCAATGCGCGCCAGTCCTCCGGCTCCGCATGCGGCCTTGCATCCACATTGCTCCACACCGCAAAGGCGGGCTTTTGGATATTTGCATGCGCGAGTGCCGCTTGCAGGCGCTCGGCGGCAGGCTGCATGAGCGGCGTGTGCGAGGGCACGCTCACGGAAAGCACGACCGCGCGCTTGGCGCCCGCTTCCGTGGCAAGCCCGATGATGCGCTCCACGGCCCCGGCATGCCCTGCCACGACGACCTGCCCCGGGCAGTTGTCGTTGGCCGCCCAAACGCGCTCATGCTCGCGCGAGGCTTGTGCGCACAATGCTTCCACCTCGTCCCAGCCAAGTCCCAAAATCGCCGCCATGCGCCCGCCTTGCGGCATCGCCTCGGCCATCGCGCGCGCGCGCAGGGCGACAAGCTTGAGCCCTTCGGCGAAACCGAACGCCCCGGCTGCGGCCAGCGCCGACCATTCCCCAAGCGAATGCCCCGCCGCAGCCGCAGGCGCAGGGCCGCCTTGCTCGCGCCAAAGGCGCACAAGCGCCATCTCCATCGCAAAGAGCACGGGCTGCGTGAACTCGGTGCGGTTGAGCTTGTCCTCGGGATTCTCTTGGGCGATGCGCACGAGATCCCAGCCAAGAAGATCGGAGGCCTCTTCCATCGTCTCGCGCACGATGCGCTCGCCCATCCAAGGGCCGAGCATGCCCGCAAGCTGCGATCCCTGCCCCGGAAACCAAAACGCGATCATGGCTGCTCCTTCGTCCAGACGACGAGGTTCGCACCCCAGGCGAAGCCGCTTGCAAAGGCCTCAAAGAGCAGTCGTTGGCCCGGGCGCACCTTGCCCGCGCGCACGAGCGCATGCAAGGCAAGCGGGACGCTCGCCGCCGAGGTGTTGCCGTGCTCGGCGATCGTGAGTGCCACGCGCTCCATCGGCAGCCCAAGGCGCTGGGCCGTGGCGCGGATGATGCGCACATTCGCCTGATGCGGCACAAGCCAATCCACCGCATCCGCGGATATACCGGCCTTGGTGAGGATTTCCTGCACGACCTCGCCGAGCTTGGTCACGGCCACGCGAAAGACCTCGTTGCCGCGCATCTGGATCGCCGCAACCCCGGCGGAATCCACCGAAAAATCCGGGTCCAATGCGTGCTCGGGGCGGTTTTCGCGCTTGCCGTGCGGGGCCATGAGCAGCTCGCGATAGCGCCCGTCGCAGTGCAAAACGCTTG